>JANNRO010000102.1:0-10613 GCA_031401505.1 Planctomycetia bacterium | reverse complement strand
GCGCCAACGGCGACTCTCGACTTGCCTGACGGCGCTCGGCGTCGCGCTCGGCGCCGCGTTGGTCGTCTTCGTGTTCCACGTGCGCGATTCCACGAAGCGCTCGTTCAACGCCGCGGGGCGGGGCTACGACGTCGTGATCGGGGGTATCCGCACGTCGTCGATCACGTCCGTGCTCTCGACCGTATTCCTCGTGGACTCGCCGACGGACCGGATTCCGATCGACGCCTTCATGGATGTGAAGCGCGACCCGCGCGTGCGGTACGCCATTCCGTACGCCGTCGGAGACGTGTTCCGCGGCCACCGCGTCGTCGGAACGACGCCCGACTTCTTCGACGCCATCGAAGACTCCGAGGGTCGGGCGCTCAAGTCGCGCGTGCGTTCGAGTGGGCGGGTCTTCGCGGGCGGCGACGAATTCGAGGCGGTCTTCGGGGCGACGGCGGCGGCCAGAACGGGCCTCGATCTCGGCTCGACGTTCACCGTGAGTCATGGCCTTGAAGACGGCGGGCATGTCCACGACGAACTCTGGACCGTCGTCGGCGTGCTCGAGCCGACGGGCACGCCCAACGATCGTGCGGTGTTCATAACGCTCGGGTCCTTCTTCCACGTCAAGGGACACGAGGGGCCCAAGAAGCCCGTCGAGCCGGGAATGGACGGCGATCACGATGCCGACCATGGGATGGATGCCGACCATGGGATGGAGGGCGAGCCTGCCGACCATGACGAGGATCACGCCGACGAGGGCACGGGCGCCTGGGCCGTGTCGTCGATCGTGGTGCGGTTGAAGGTCGCGCCGATGCGCCTTCAGTTCGTCGAGGACATGAACCAGCGGAAGGACCTGCGCGCCGCGATTCCGCAGCGCGAGATCACGCGCCTCTTCGACATCGTGGCCAACGTGGACGGGCTGTTCCGCTGGGTCGCGATCCTCGTCATGTTGACGGCGGCGTTGATGGTGCTGGTCGGGCTCTACAACACGATCCAGGGTCGCCGGCGCGAGATCGCGATTCTGCGCGCGCTCGGCGCCCGACCGGCGCACGTGTTCTCGGTCGTCGTCATCGAGGCGGTGCTGACTGCGTTGCTCGGCGGTGCCGCCGGGCTCGTGCTCGGCCACATCGGCGTGGCGGCGGCGGCGCCGTACCTGCTCGAGACGGTCGGGGTGCTGATCGGTCCGGGACCGGGACGTCTCGACGCCGTCGTGCTCGGCGCGCTCGTGGTGCTCGGCGCGCTGGCCGGCGTGCTCCCCGCGTGGCGTGCGCTCTCGACGCCCGTCGCCGAGAACCTCCACCCGATCGACTGAGACGGGGCAGGGGCGGGCGCGGGACGAAGGTTTTCTCGGAAGTGTCTGACACTTTCGAGAAAACCTTGGTCAGGGGCGGGCGCGGGCGATCGCGAGGAGGCTTTGACCGATGGGGGGACGAAGAACGCGGCGCTCGCAGGCGTTGACGACGGGGAAAATCCACCGGTCGAAGAGCGCGACCGAGCCGGGCTTGAACGTCCGGTGCTTCAGGACGCGGAAGTTCCACCACCACGCGAGATAGCCGACCCAGTTGAAATAGTGAAGGCGTTCGATCTCGAAGCCCGCCCGCTCGAGCTGGGCGCGGAGCGCCGGCTTCCCGTAGCGGCGCACGTGGCCGAAGTCGGCGTCGAGCGGCGCGTAGATTTCCTGGCGCGCGGGGACGAAGAGGCAGAGGCGCCCTCGTCTCGGCGCGAGGCGGGCGCGGAACTTCGCGAGTTCGGCGTCGTCCTCCCTCACGTGCTCGAGGACGTTGATCGACACGAGTGCGTCCCATGCCGTGTCGCCACCGACGTCGTCGACCGTGCCCTCGACGAGTGAGAGAGCCGGGTGGACGCGGCGAAACGTCGCACAGAACGCGGGATTCGGTTCGACGCTGACCGACTGCGTCACGCCGGGCCGCAACGCGAGCGCGGCGGAGAGTTGACCGATGCCCGCGCCGACTTCGAGCACCCGCCCCGCGAGCGCCTCGCCGAACTCGACGAGGAGCGCTCGACGGTAGTTGACCGCCCGGTCCATCGCATCGAACTCGAAGTCGGCGGGCGAGGCCGACTCTCGCGGAAGGGGGATCGGATTCGCGATGGGGCGCCTCGAGGGTCGAGCGATTCGGAGCCGGAGTAGAGCAGTGGCGGGCGATCCAGCCAAGGAGACCACCGAGGATTCAACCGCGGCGATTCGAGGCGTGCGAAGGGTTCGCCGCGTCATAATCCCGCCCATGCCCGGTTCCCCGTCCGCCGACGCCGATCCCTCCGTTCGCCTTCGCGCGCGCGTGGTGCTCGCGGTCGGCGCCGTGCTGGCCGCGCTCGTGCTGCGCGAAGGGTGGCGCGAAGTCTCGACGTTTCGACCGTCGAGCGCCCCGATCGACGAACGATACGCATCGTTCATCGCGCCCGCCCGGGGCGAGCGTCGCATCGGAACGCTTCCCGACGCGCGCACCGATGCCGACTTCGAAGCGCGCCGGGTCGAACTCGAGTACGCGCTGGCTCCGGCCGTGCTCGTCCCCGGCACGATCGGCGTGCGGTTCGTCGTGGCGTGGTCCCGGACTCCGGACGAACTGGCGGCACTCGCGACGAAACATCGCCTTCGCCACGTCGCTCGGTCAACGGATGGCGTCGTGCTCTTCGCGACGTCGAAGCCTTGACCGCCCTCGTCACCCTCGTCGCCTTCGTGCTCATGGGCCACGTCGTCGTGAGCGCGATCCGATCGTCGGACGCGGGTCCCGTCGGCGAATCGGGACTCCGGCTGTTGACGTCGTGGGCGCTCGCGCTGGCGCTGGTCTCGACGTGGACGGCGGCGTCGTTGCTGGTTCCGTCGGTCGCCTTCGGCGGCATGGCCGTCGCGTTGCTGGTGCTGGGGCTCTGCGTGCGTCGGCGATCCGAAGCGCCGCTCGCGCCGCCGCTCGCGGCCGTTGCCCCGTTGCGGGCATCGAGGGCGCTCGTCGTGCTCGCCGTCGTGGCGTTCGCCGTCGCGGCCTTCGTGCTCGCGTCGCGCCTCGGGCGAAGGCCCGACGGCCAGGCGGACGCTAGTTCCATCTGGAATCTGCGCGCCCGCCTCCTCGTGCGCGAGCCCGGCGACACGGCCACGTTCGCGATCGGCGCTCATCCGGACTATCCCCTCCTGCTGCCCGGTCTCGTCGCCGCCGGTTGGACGCTGTTCTCCGACGCCGGTCCATGGGTCTCGGGCGTGATCGCGGCGCTCTTCCTGGCGATCGCGACGGCGGGGATCCTCGTTGCGGTGCGCCCTCGTCGGGGCACGTCGGTCGCGATCCTCGCCGCGATCGCGTACGTCGCGATGCCGCAGGTCGTTCAGAAGACGGCGTGGCGCTATGCGGACGTCCCGATCTCGGCGTACTTCGTATTGGCCGTCGGCTGGCTCGCGTCCGCCTATGAGCACCCGACTCGGTCGCGGTCCGCGCTCGTGCTCACGGGGTTGTGCGCGTCGCTCGCCGTGTGGACGAAGAACGAGGGGGTCTTCCAGGTCGTGGCGCTGGGGCTCGTGCTGGCGCTTCGCCCTCCCGTCGGCACGTCGCGCGGGCGCGCGCTGTCGAGCTATCTCGGCGGTGCCGCGCCGTTCCTCTGCGTCCTCGTCGCGTTCAAGGCGGGATTGGCACCCGACAGCGAATACGTGGCGGCCGCGACGCCCGGGCAGCTGATCGACCGGCTCTCCGACGGATCCCGGTACGTCACGGTCGCGCGCTACCTCTTCGGCGAGGTGACGCGGTGGAGTCATTGGGCCTTCCTGCTGCCGGCGGCGATGTTGCTGGCAGCGTTTCTGCCGCGGCGCGGATCGGCCGACGTGCCCGTCGCTCGGTGCGTCGGCCTCGTCGCGCTCGCCTACGTTGCGATCTACCTCGTGACGCCCCTGCCGCTCGCCTGGCAACTCGAGAACTCGATCGATCGCCTGCTGCTCCAACTCTGCCCCGCGTTGTTCGTGGCGGTGGCGCTGCGCATCGCGCCGCCGGTCTCCCCTTCCCGGGCCCCATCCCCGTCCGACGCCCGCCGGCCCCTCTGACGCGCGGACCTGACCTCGGGTCAGCGGGCGGGCGAGGGGAGGCCCGCACGGCGCCAGCGCTCGGCGAAGGGCGTCGAGGACCAAAGGCGGACCGTGTTGTCACCCGACGCGGAGGCGAGCGTCGCGCCGTCGGGCGAGAAGGCGACCGCCATCACGTAGGCGGTGTGACCCGTCAGCACGAGCAGTTCGGCGCCCGATGACGCGTCGAAGAGCCGGATCGTCCCGTCGCTCGAGCCGGATGCGATGCGGGTCCCGTCGGGCGTCCACGCGACGCAATAGACGGCGTCGGCGTGTCCCTTGAGCGAATGGAGTACACGTCGCGACCGCACGTCGACGACGCGCACGGTCCGGTCTTTTCCGGCGAGTGCGATCTGCGTCGCGTCCGGCGAGAACGCGACGCCGTGGACCGCAAGCAGGTCGTCGGCGAGGCGGGCTTTCACGTCGCCGGTCGCGCCGTCGCGCAGCAGGCAGACGCCGGCGGCGTCGCCCGTCGCGCAGAGGGCGCCATCGGCCGAGTACGCGGCGCTGAACACCGCGGCCTCGTGTCCGCGCCACGTGGCCACCGTTGCGTGCGTCGTGGGGTCGAGGCTCTCGAGGTCGAATCCCCTGCCCGACACCAGCAACGCACCACCGGACGGAGTGTACGCGAGCGCGCCCGCGCCCGCCTCGCGCAGGCCCTTGCGGACGCCGCGGGCCGAACCGTCGGCCGCGTCGAATCCGTGCACCGTGCCGTCGCCGCAGGCCGCCGCGACGGAGCGACCGTCGGGCGCCCACCCGCCGGATCGCACCAGCGCATCGCATTCGAGCGTCCGTTCGAGCCGTCCCGTCGCCGCATCCCAGATGCGCAGCGTCCCGTCCCAGCCCGACGAGAGCAGATGGGCGCCGTCGGGTGACCAGTCCACGTCGTAGACGTAGGGGAGCTGGTTGCCCTCGGCGACGCCCCGGTGACCCGCGAGCCGCTCGGGGGGGCGGCGCCCGGCGACCGGCCATCGGCGCAACTCGGAGGGCGTCGCCGCCAACAACCACGCGCCGTCCGCGGCGTACCGAGCGACCGCGGGTTCGCCGGGGGCGCCGACTTCGAGCACCGTCGCCGGGGTTCCGGGCTCGGCGTCCCACACGCGCACGGTCCCGTCACGCGCCGCGCTCGCGATGTGACGGCCGCCGGGCGCGGGTGAGATGGCGTCCACGACGGCCGCGTGTCCGCGCCTCGCGACGCCGGCTTCGCCGGTCTTGGTGTTCCAGACGATCACGGAGCGGTCGTGACCACCGCTTACGAGCCGGTCATCGCCGAGGAACGCGAGCGCCGAGACCGAGTTGCTGTGACCGGCGAGCGAGCGCTCCGGTGCGAGATCGCCCGCCCTCCACAGCTGCACCCGATGGTTCCAGCCGCCCAGCGCGATCGATCGTCCGTCGTCGGAGAACGCGACCGACGAGCCGCTGGCGTCGTCGCCGACGCGCTCGACCAGATCGAAGCCCGTCGAGAGGTCCTTGACGAAGAGGCGAAAGCGCTTGCGCACGACGTCGGGCCCATTGACCGCGACGACGAGGCGACGCGCGTCGCGGGTCAGGGCCAGCGCCTCGACCGTGCCACCGACGTCGTACGTCGTGGAGGTCGCGCCCGGATTTCGGCCGTCGAACACGGTGATCGCACCCGACGGGCCGCCGAGCACGAGGACATCCGACTCCCACGCGCCCCGGAGCGCGCCGCCGGGAAACGGGATCGGTCCGCCGCGCGGCTTCCCGTCGGACGTGTCGACGAGGACCACCGGTCGGTCCGTCCCTCCGAGTGCGACCGTCCTCAGATCGGGCGAGATCGCCAGCGGGCGCTCGGACGACACGGAGATCGGCACGCGCGCCACGCTCGTGTCGAGCTGCGCGTCGAGATAGCGCCACTCCCATCCACGGTGCGCGGACGGGGCTCGTTCGAGGTGGGCGCGCGCATCGGCGGGGTCGCCGAGTCGAAGCGCGGCCGCCGCGGCGGCGATCTCGGCCCGATACGCCGACGCTTCCGCCCGCACGCGCGCCGTCTGCTCCCGCTTCGCCGAACCGAGCGCCAGCACGACGCCCGTGACGAGCGCGGCGGTGACGGCGAGCGTGGCCGAAACCAACACCGCGTTGCGCCGGACGAAGCGACGCACGTGCTCGACCACCGTCGGCGCGCGGGCGACCACGGGTTCGTCGTCGAGCCAGCGCCGCACGTCCTCGGCGAAGGCGGCGGCCCCTTGATAGCGGCGCTCCACGTCCTTGGCCATCGCCTTCGCGACGATCGCCGAGAGATCGCCCTCTAGCGTGGGATCGACGCTTCCAAGCGTCGCGGGCTCTTGTTCGACGATGGCGCGGGCCGCGGCGGCCAGCGGCAGGCGATCGACGTCCACCGGCAACCGTCCCGTCAGCAATTCGTAGGCGAGGACGCCGAGCGAGTAGACGTCGGTGCGCGCGTCGACGTGCTCGGCGTCGCCGAGCGCCTGCTCGGGGCTCATGTAGGCGAGGGTTCCGATGATGCGACCCTCGAGCGTGTTCCTCGCCGTCGCCGTGCCGGCGTCGTCCCGAATGCGGGCGACGCCGAAGTCGAGCACCTTCGGCTGACCCGACGCCTCGACCAGCACGTTGGCGGGTTTCAGGTCGCGGTGGATCACGCCGTGGAGATGGGCGTGCGCGACCGCATGGGCGATGCCCATCACGAGCCGCATGCGGGGCGCGACGCCGAGTCCCGCCGTGCGCACGTATTCGAGCAGGGGCAGGCCGTCGACGCGCTCCATCGCGATCCAGGAGCGCACCACGCCGCTGACGAGCGCGGAACCGCTCGCGAGGATTCGCGCGATGCCGGGATGCGTCAGCCGGGCGAGCGCTCGCGCTTCGATCTCGAATTGCCGGCGCGACTCCTTCGACGTGACGTCGTGACGCAGGACCTTGACGGCCACGGTCCGTTCGAGCGCCTCGTCGAACGCCTCGTAAACCGTACCCATGCCGCCGCTGCCGATGCGCTTGACGACGCGGTAGTGCCCGATGCGCGTGGGCTCGGGCGGGGCCGCGCTGGCTGCCGTGAGCGACGCGTCCAGTGCCGCTTCGGCGACCTTTCGCAGGCCCGCGGGTCGGTCGAGGCGTCCGGCGAGTTCCGCATCGCGGACGAGCAGGTCGTCGATCTCGACGCGGAGCGACTCGTCGTCGGCGCACTCGTGAATCAAGTACGCGACACGCTCGTCGCCCGTGAGCCGACGTGCAGCGATGAACAATTCGGCGAGGCGCGCGAAGCGAAACGGCGTCATGTCGGATTCCGGTCCCGCCAGCCTATCGCGAGCGGCCTCCCGGAACAGCAGGCTCCCAAGCAGCCCCGACCACGTTCGTACACCGCGATCGTCGGAAACCGCGGTGGAACGCCGGATTTCACGGATCCCCGTGCCCGGGCGGGGTGCAAGAACCTACGCGGGCCCGCTCAGGCGAGCCGGCGGGCGAGCCACGTGCGCGCGAGGGCCCATCCGGTCGCGCGGGGTCGGCTCCAAGGCGATCAGCGTACGCCGGGGTGCGGGTCGGTTGAATGGTTGGTCGACCGGAGGCCGCCATGAATCGCCTGTCCCTTTCGCTCGGTCTCGTCGTGCTTCTCGACGGCGGCGTTTCGATGGCCGGGGATCGCATCACGGGCGCGCCGTTCGCGACCCGCTCGGAAGTGATCGCGACGCACGGCATGGCCGCGACGAGTCAGCCGCTCGCGACGCAGATCGCGCTCGACGTGTTGAAGGCGGGCGGGTCGGCGGTGGACGCCGCGATCGCGGCCAACGCGGCGCTCGGATTGATGGAGCCGACCGGCAACGGCGTCGGCGGCGATCTGTTCGCGATCGTCTGGGATCCGAAGTCGGGCAAGCTCTTCGGATTCAATGGATCGGGACGTTCGCCGAAGTCACTTCCGTTCGGGTTCTTCCAGGAGCGCGGGCTGTCGCACATTCCGTCGAAGGGCCCGCTGCCGGTCTCGGTGCCGGGGACGGTCGACGGCTGGATCGAATTGCACGCGAAGTTCGGCAAGCGACCGTTGGCCGACGACCTGGCGCCCGCGATCCGATACGCCCGCGAGGGCTTCCCGGTGACGGAGGTCATCGCCGCCCACTGGGCGCGCAACGTGCCCGCGCTCGGCGAGTTCCCGAACGTCAGGGAGCAGTTCACGATCGACGGCCGTGCGCCGAAGAAGGGCGAGATCTGGAAGAACCCGAACCTCGCGAACACGCTCGAGCAGATCGCCGCGACCGGGCGCAAGGCGTTCTACGAGGGCGCGATCGCGCGCGCGATCGCCGATCACGTGAAGGGACAGGGCGGGTTCCTCGCGTTCGAGGATCTCGCCGCGCATCACGGGGAATGGGTCGAACCGGTGAGCACCAACTACCGCGGCTACGACGTCTGGGAACTTCCGCCCAATACGCAGGGCATCGCGGCCCTACAGATGCTCAACATCCTCGAAGGCTACGACCTGACGTCGATGGGGTTCGGCTCGGTCGACGCGCTGCACGTGATGGTCGAGGCCAAGAAGCTGGCGTTCGAGGACCGCGCGAAGTTCTACGCCGATCCGGCGATGGCAGCCGTCCCCGTCGCCGGCCTCCTACGCAAGGAGTACGCCGCCGAGCGCAGGAAGTCGATCCGCATGGATCGGGCGGCGAAGACCGTCGACGCCGGCAATCCCGCGTTGAAAGCCGGCGACACGATCTATCTGACGACCGCCGACGCGGACGGCATGATGGTCTCGCTGATCCAGTCGAACTACCGCGGAATGGGCTCGGGGATGGCGCCGCCGGGGCTCGGGTTCATGCTCCAGAATCGCGGCGAACTGTTCTCGCTGGTCGAAGGCGAGGCCAACTGCTACGCGCCGGGCAAGCGACCGTTCCAGACGATCATCCCGGCGTTCATCACGAGGGACGGCAAGCCGTGGGTGTCGTTCGGCGTGATGGGGGGCGACATGCAGCCGCAGGGGCACGTCCAGATCGTCGTGAACCTGATCGACTTCGGCATGAATCTGCAGGAGGCCGGGGACGCGCCGCGTTGGCACCACGAGGGCTCGTCCGAGCCGACCGGCGAACGCATGACGGGCGGCGGCTTCCTCGAAGTCGAGAGCGGATTCCGATCGGAGGTCGTGCGCGCACTCGACGCCCGCGGTCACGACGTGCGACTGGCGAACTACGAGTCGTTCGGCGGCTATCAGGCGATTCAACGCCGCGATGGCGTCTACTACGGGGCGTCGGAGAGCCGCAAGGACGGTCAGGCCGCCGGGTGGTGACGGATCCATCAGGCCGTGACGAGTGGTGACATTTCCTCGGGACGAACCGATTCGCGCCCGAGACGCGTCAATGCGGCATTCAAGGCGGACAGATCGAAGTGGGAGGGCGAACAAATCTCGACCCCGATCGGTCTTCCGTCGGAGGCGAAGTCCACGAGAAGACTTGCGTCGATTCGTTCGGTGCGGGTGCTCTTGTCGTGCCCCCGCCGGGGCAGGTAATAGTACGCCGCGATCGCGCGACCCTTCTGGTACGTCACTTCCAGATACGAGTGTCTCATGACGGCTTCCGGGCTGAACGGCAGCTCAGCGCGTGACCAGCGCTCCCGCGACGTCGTCACAGGCTTTTGCGGCCGCGTCGCCGCCTTGGTTGGAGCAGATCAGCACGGCGAAGTCGCGCCTGGGTGCGACCCACGTCACGCAGAACCACATGGTGTTGGAGCCCGTGTGCGTCAGCACCGTTCCGCCTCCCCACGGGCGCTCCATCGACGCCCAACCCATCGCGTAGTCGAAGCCCTTCGGCGGCTCGTGGAGCCGTGCGAACGACGCCTTCGAGAGAAACGTCGATTCGCCGCGGGCGCCGAGCAGATGCATGGAAACGTACTTCGACCAATCACGGATCGACATGTGGGCGATGCCCGCAGGACCGATGGCCGCGGGGTTGTCGGCGGTGGCGCCCGGTTCGACGGGCGTTCCCTCGCCGGTGTGTCCGCGGGGCTGTTCGACGGCGTCGGCTTTCCCGGGCGGGCCGAAGCCGGCCGACGTCATGCCGAGCGGATCGAAGAGCTTCGCGCGGATCAACGCTTCCCACGGGGTCTTCGTCCGGGTCTCGGCCATGTGGCCCGCGATCGAGAAACCGGCGTTGCTGTAGATGAATTTCGTCCCCGGTCGTTCCAGCGGCGGGTACTTGACGACGCCGAGGAAGAGCCGGTGTCGCTGCTCGACGGGCGTTCCCTCCCGCTTCCAGAGTTCGCCCCAGAGGCCGTCGCGCGAGAGATCGGTCGGTGCGCCCGAGCGGTTGGTCAGCAACTGCTCGAGCGTGACGTTCTTCCAGCCCGCGTCGGCGTCCTTCGGAAGGAACCCCTCTTCGAAACGGCTGAGCGTGCCGTCGAACGTCAGCACCTTCTCGTCGACGAGTTTGGCGCACAGCGTCGCCGTCATCGACTTCGTGCACGAGCCCAGGTGCCAGAGGTCGTCGATCGTCGCCTTCGTCGGGTCGCCCCGGCGCCGCACGCCGTCGACTCCGATCGCGGTGACGCGGTCGTGCTTCACGACGGCCGCGCACAGGGCGGGCATGTCGTACTTCGCGCGAATCGTCGCGAGGAGCGGACCCAGGTC
>JANNRO010000101.1:0-6189 GCA_031401505.1 Planctomycetia bacterium | reverse complement strand
ACGGCGCCGTTCACGAGCCGCTACTTCGCCGAGATCGTGGACGCGACGAGAGATCGCGACCTCCACTTCGGCTCGGCCTTCGTGAACAGCCTCTACCCGCACTTCGCCGTCGAGAAGTCCACGGTTGATGCGGCGAAGTCGTTCCTCGCCTCACGCCGCGACCTCCCCCAGCACCTGCGTCGCGGCATCGTCGAGCGCGTCGCCGAGACCGAGCGCGCGCTCCTCGTCCGAGCCGCCGCTCGCTGACCGGACTTGATTCGTCCGACGCGGACCCCGGTTAGGAACGTACGTTTCGCAGATTCATCCTGCAACGGCACGACTCAAAGGCACGCCAATGGCGGACTCGTAGGTGTCAACGAGGGTCAACCCGACCCGCCCCGCCAGGCGTCAAGTTCGTCGTCCGGCAAAGCGCGAAAGAAGTCCGGGTGAATTCGAATCTGATCCTTGTAGCCACCGAACTTCCGCAGACCCGCCGAACGGGCGGGTAGCCGTAGAAGTTCTGCGATCGGAACGGCTCGATCGCAAATGACGATGGTCTCGCCTACCGGAAGCCGGTCCAAGAATTCCGAAAGCGGAGCCTCTGCGTCGGCGATGTCGATTCGCATCACGCTCATGATATGGCAGATCCGCGAGTCGTAGCCCCCGGCAACGATCTCGTTCGCAGTCCGGTTCGACATCCGATCACGTTCCTGCGGACGGTAGCATCCCCGCATGACCTCGCGCCACATCGAGATCCGCGGCGCGCGCACACATCACCTCAAAGACCTGTCGCTCGACCTCCCGCGCGAGGCGTGGACGGTCGTCTGCGGCGTCTCGGGTTCCGGCAAGACGTCGCTCGTCCTCGACACGCTCGGCGCCGAGTCGTATCGCCGGTTTCTCGGCACCCTCGAACGTGGCGCGGGACCCGAGTCGATCGGCAAGCCCGACGTCGATCGCATCGACGGCCTCCCCCCCGCCGTGTCGGCCGGGTTCTCGGCCCGCGCCCCAGGCCCCCGCGAAACGCTGGCCTCCGTCGCCGACGTGCTCGCGTCGCTCCAGACGCTCTTCGCGCGTGCGGCCGTGCCCCATTGTCCGAAGTGCAGCGCGCCCGTCGTCGCGGTGTCTCCCGCCCGCACGATCGAACGCCTCCTCACCCACCCCGAAGGCACGAAGATCGTGTTGGTGGCTCCCCGCGGCCGTGGCCCCGAAGCGCTCACGGCCGCACGACGCGACGGCTATGTCCGCGTGCGCGTCGCGGGACGGATCGTGCGACTCGACGACACCGCTGACGGCGAGATCTCGATCGGCGCCGACGATCCGGTCGACGTAGTCGTCGATCGTTTGATCGTGCGGGCGGGCGCGCGCGGACGATTCGCCGACGCCGTCGATCAGGCCGCACGCGTGGGAGGCGGGGTCGTGCGCGCGCTGATCGAGCGGCCACCGGAGTCGGACGCGGGTCCCGTCGAGGAATCGTTCGCCGATCGCCCCTTCTGCGGAACCTGCGGCATCGCCTATCCACCGCTGTCGCCAGCGCTGTTCTCGTTCGATTCGGTGACGGGCGCCTGCCCGGCGTGCCACGGACTCGGAACGACCTCGTCTCCCGACCCGGAGAAGGTGCTCCCTCGCGATGCGCGCGTGAGGCGCGCGCTGGCCCACCTCTCCCCCGTCATTTCACCCGAGGATCGTCCCGCGATCCGGCGTGCGTTCGCGCGCACGATCTCCGAGGCGAAACTCACGGCGCGCGACATCGCGGGCGGTCTTCCCGAGGAATTGCGCACGCGGCTGCTCGGAACCGCAGACGGGACCGGCGTCCTCGCCGCGCTCCTTCGCCGCGGACGATTCACGCGCTTTTCGACCGATGCCCCGTGCGCGGCGTGTCACGGGGCCCGCCTCTCGCCCTATCCGGCGGGCGCGCGTCTCGACGGTCAGACGCTCCCCCACTGGTTGGCATCGCCGCTCGAAGACGTCGCCCCGGCCCTCGAGCGCCTAGCGCTTTCGGGTTCCGACGGCGTGCTCGCGCGCCCCGTACGCGACGACGTGCTCGCACGCCTTCGATTCCTCGACGAGGTCGGGCTCGGCTTCGTGACGCTGGGTCGCGCGGCCGCGACGCTTTCGTCAGGCGAACTGCGCCGGGCGAGGCTCGCCGCCGCGTGCGCCGCGCGCATGAGCGGCATCCTCTATCTCCTCGATGAACCGACGATGGGCCTTCATCCGTCGGACCGCGACCCGTTGCGCGCCCGGCTACGCCGGCTGGTCGACGAAGGCAATACCGTCATCTGTGTCGAACACGACCCGCGCTCGCTCCTCGCGGCCGACCACGTGCTGGAACTGGGCCCTGGAGCCGGCGCCGAGGGCGGCCGCATCATCGCCCAGGGCGCGGCGAAGGAGATCCTCGCCGCGGGCCAAGCGCCGATCGCGAAGGCGCTGCTGGCGCGACGCGTGCCCGTGCGGGGGACGCCTGCCCCCACCTCGTTCGTTCGCGTCGTCGGTGCGAAGTGGCGCACGCTCACGAACGTGGACGCCTCGTTCGCGAGCCCCGGGCTTACCTGCGTGACCGGAGTCAGCGGAGCGGGAAAGAGTTCGTTGGTGTTCGACGTGCTCGGACGTGCAGCACGCTCCGTCCTCGCGCGAGCGCCGTTTCCAAGCGACCGGCTGACGTCGCTTTTGGGACTCGTGGGCATCGATCGCGTGGCGTCGTCCGACGGCGGCGTGACGGCGCACCCACGGGCAACCGCGGGCGGCGTGCTCGGCGTCCTCGACCCGCTGCGGTCGCTTTTCGCGGCGACCGTCGAGGCGCGCGCGCGTGGCTACGGTCCGCGGCGGTTCTCGACGCACGTCGAGGGCGGTCGCTGCGCCGAGTGCCGCGGGCTCGGTGTGCGCTCGGTGCGACTGCGACACTTGCCCGAACTGGCGGCGCCCTGCGAGGCCTGTGAAGGGCGCCGTTTCCGCCCCGAGACGCTCGAAGTCCGGGTGAAGGGGCTTTCCATCGCCGACGTGCTCGAGATGCCGCTCTCGCGCGCCGCCGAGGTCTTTCGCGATCTGCCGGGTGTGGGTCGCCCGCTCGCCGCCGCGGCCGACGTAGGGCTCTCCTACGTGCGGCTCGGCGAGCCGACCGACCGACTCTCCGGGGGCGAAGCGCTCCGGTTGCGCCTCGCCGCGGCACTCGGTCGAGCGGGGCGATCGAAGACGCTCTACCTCCTGGACGAACCCTGCGCGGGTCTTCATCCGGCCGATGTCGCGCACTTGGTCCGCGTGCTGCGTCGGCTGGCCGACGAGGGCAATACGGTCGTCGCGACGGAACACCATCGGGACCTGATCCTTGAGGCCGACCATGTGGTGGACGTGGGCCCCGGCGCGGGCTCGGACGGCGGTCGCGTCGTCGTCGAGGGCCCGCCCTCGGCCATCCTCGCGCATCGGACCTCGCGAACGGGGGCGGCTCTGCGCTAGCATCGGGGCATGGACGGCTACCGGCGCATCCTGATCCCGACCGACTTCAGCGTCTCGTCGCTGAAAGCCGTCGATCGCGCGGCGCTGCTCGCCCGGGGATTCGGCGCGAAAGTGCTGCTCGCCTACGTCGTCGAAAAGACCTCGTTGACCCCGATGAGCCTCGTCCAGCAGGTGCCGGTCACGCTGCGCGGCGAAGGCGATCTTCTGGGCGAGGCGGTCGAGTTCGGCGAAAAGCGGTTGATCGAACTGCGCAACGCGTCGTTCGCCGGCCTCGAGGCCGAGACGAAGGTCATCGTGGCGGCGAACGCGACCTCGGGCATCCTCGACCTCTGCACGTCGTTCCGCCCCGACCTCGTGATCGTCGGCAGTCACGGGCGCAGCCACGCGCAAAACCTCCTCGTCGGCGCCACGGCCGAGCGCGTCGCGCGCCACGCCCCCGCCCACGTGCTGATCGTTCGCGACCGGTAGTCGGTTACGGCGCCAGAACGGCGTGCGCCGCCCGATCGGCGACACCCTCCCGCCCCAGCCGCGCACGGACGCGCTCGAGGTCGGCCCGCACGGCACGCCAGCGATCGGCGTCATCGATCAGGTCGGCCAGTTCGTCGCCGAGCCGCGCCCCGTCACCGACGCCGACGAGGCGCTCGGGCACGGCGTCGTGCCCCGCGAGCAGATTGGCCATCGCGATGTACGGGCTCGTGACCAACGCCATCTTGCCGAGGCGACCGAGCGGCGAGACGCGATAGAAGACGACCATCGGCACCAGCGCCGCCGCCAGTTCGGCCGTGCTGGTGCCGCTGGTGGTCAACGCCGCGTCGATCGGGCCCTCCCAGAGAGCGCCCTCGACCCGGAGCCCCGGAATCGGACGCCGGTCCCGTTGCGCGACCGAGAAGGCCGAGGCGGCCTTCTCCGAACCCAGACGCACGACGAACTCGGCCGCGGGGAATCGCTCGAGCAGGCGGGCTGCCGCGTCGAGCACGATGGGCGCCTGGCGACGAACGTCGCGGCGTCGGCTTCCCGGCCTCAATTCGATGCGCGGCGCCGTCGCCCGAGGAGATTCACCGGTCCGGGGCGGCGGCAACGGCGCCTCGAAGAGCGGATGGCCGACGTACGCGGTCGCGATCCCCGCGGCCTCGAACACGGGCTTCTCGAACGGGAACGTGACCAGCAGCCGATCGATCGCCCGTCGCAGCCGCCCCATCCGCCACGGTGCCCACGCCCAGATCTGCGGCGCCACGAGGTGAACCGTGCGAATGCCCCGCCGTTTCGCCCAGCGCGCGAGGCGCAGATTGAGCCCGGGGAAGTCGACGGTCAGCACGACGTCGGGCGGCGTCTCGCGAAAGATCGCCAGCGACTGCGCGCACAGCCGCCACCAATAGGGCAGGCTCCCGACGACCGCCCACACGCCGACGACCGCGTGATCGACGATCGAGCGATCGAGGCTGGCGCCCGCGGCCTCGAGCGCCGGACCGCCGAATCCGCGAACGCGCACCCCGGGGGAGAGACCCTTGATCGCCTCGACGACGCGTGCGGCCAATCGGTCGCCCGACGGCTCGCCGGCCACGATGAAAACCGTCTTGCCCGACCACACGGCCGAATCGACGACGGGGCCCGCGTCCGACGCCTCGGACACGCCCGCCAGCATCCGTTTCATCCGACGACGCGCGATCGGCGTCGCGATCGGCGCCACGAGCACGTGGAGCGCGAAGGGGATCACGCCGAAGAGCGTCGTCACGAAGAGCCAGAACACGTGCAGATGGTCGATCGCACGCGGCGTCGGGATACGGGTCGGCGGCGGAACCGACGAGCCGGCGTTCGCGGTCCCGCTCATGCGGGAGGGGCGCCGGCCAGCGCGATCGCGCGGCGACGCCCGATCCACGCGAGGTTCAACGCGTTGACGATGCCGTGCGCGATCATGGCGGGCAGCACGTTGTCTCCGCCCGATCGGAGGAGGCCGAGAAGAAGGCCTCCGCCGAGCGCGAAGATCGGATAGCCGATGAGCGACTTCTTGGGGACCACATGTACCAATGCGAAGAGGAACGTGGTCCCCCAGATGCCCAGGTGCGGCCAGAGCGCGCCGCGAAAGAGGAGTTCCTCGGCGACGCCGGAGAGGAGCGCCAATCCGAGCGCTGCCTTCCACGTGATCGGCCCGATCAGTTCGCCCAGCGTCGTCGCCGCCCGGTCGACGGCGGGGAAGATGCGGGATCCGATGCGACACAACCCGACGATGCCGAGCCCTACGACGACGGCGCCCACGAGAGAACTCCCGGTCGGGGCGGCGTCACCGAAGAGGCGGGGCAACGTGCCCGAGAACGTCGAGTATCCGAGCGCGAAGAGCGTCACGACGCCGTAGAAGCCGGCCGCCAGTCGCATGATGCGGCGGTCATGCGACTCGACGACCGGGGCGGCCGGTGGCGCGAGGGGGACGGCCATCGGAGCGGCGGCCGAACGGATGACGGGACCGATCGGACTCGGCGAGGGGGCCGCGTGGGGCGGAGGCGGGACCCCGGGGCCCGGGTCCAGCGAGAAGGGCGGCGCGGGGAGGGGCGTCGAGGCGGCGTCCACGCCGCGAGACTAGCAGGATCGGGAGCGGTGCGCGCTACGGCGCGATCGGCGTCGCCGATGCGCCGCAATACCCGCAGCGCGGCGTCTCGTCGCTGCGGATCACGACCGTCGAGCGTCCGCCGCAGCCGGTGCATACGACGTCCCGCGTCCCGATGGAATGTTCGGCGGTGGCCGCCAGAAACACGCCCTTCTCGGAGTCGA
>JANNRO010000100.1:0-6210 GCA_031401505.1 Planctomycetia bacterium | reverse complement strand
CTGATGGCGATCGGCGGGATGAAGATCGAATCCGCTCGCCTCGCGGCCAGCCTCCCGCCGCCGGCCGATGCCGCGCAGGCCTACGATCGTGCCCGACTGTACGCACTGCTCGGACGGCGCGAGGACGCCCTCGCGGGGCTCAACCACGTCGTGCGGGAGGGTCGCAAGGCTCCTGTGGCGGCGGAGGACCCTGATCTGGCTGCCTACCGGGAGGACCCCGAGTTCCTCGCCGTGTTCGAACGCCTTCGCTGAAGCACGCGGAGTACTCGACGCACGTATTCTTCAGCTTGGCCACCCCGCCCGACGGCCCTTCGGACGTTCAGCGCAGGATCACGCGCTCGATCGTCGTTTCACCGGGGAGGTCGATCGTCGGACCGAGCGTCGGGTCGCCGGGCCGCCCCAACACCACGGTCTCGATCCCGATCGCCGGGTCCTCTTCGATGAATCCGAACGTGCGGCCGTCACCGCTCCAATCGAACTCGCCGGGGCCTGACCAGACGGGACCGACCAGTGTGCCGTCTTTCGCGTAGATCCGGTTCTCGACGTCTTCGCCGAGCGGATCCAGAACGAACGTGACGAGCACGTGCTCGCCGTCGGGAGCCCATCGCGTCGTGATGTCGTCGAGGGTCAGGAACGCCGAAGTGTCGATCGGGGCGACGTTCGACCCGTCGGCGTCGATCAGGTAGACGGCGGGGTCGTCACCGATCGACGACTCGTCGACGAGCGCGAACCGCCCATTCACGGGATCGTACAACTCGCCGATGAGGAGCGACTCTAGTCGAAGGCGCCGACCGGACACGAGGGGGCAGAGCACCGCCACGGTCCCGCTGGCGACATGCGTCGAGCGCAGCGAAATTCCCGAGGCGTCGGAGTTGCGGTACGAGTGGACGTACGCCCCGTCCGGCGACCAGACGGCGAGGGCGACAGGCGCGTTCACGCCTCCCGTTCCGACCCGGACGGACGGACCACCGAGGGCCGGCACGACGAACGACTCGAACACACCGAGCGTCAGTTCGTCGGACACGTACGCGATCCGATGGCCGTCGGGGGCCCACACCGCGCCTCTGAACTCGCGCCCCACGGGCAGGGTCACGATCGGCGCTACCACGAGGCCCGGAACCCCCGTGTAGAGCCGCTCCTGCCCGGCGTCGCTCCCCCGCACGCCATAGAGGTGTCCGCCCGGCGACCAGCCGCCCGCGGCGGAGTACGGGAAAAAGTCATTGAACTCGAGCACCGCCGGCAACGGGGGCGCGAACGATCCGACCGAGTTGCCGAAGGCGTTGATCGCTTCGGCGTCGAAGTACGTCTGGCTTTGTGTGAAGTACGACCGCTCGATGGCGGAGCCGAGCGCGCCTGGCTGCCAGGCGAACGAGTACGAGGTCGCCGTGCCGCCCCAGTACACGAGCGTGCGTAGTTCGGCCGTCAGGGGCTCCCCGACGGCCATCCGTCGGGCGAGATCATCCGGCGCCGCGTCGGTGTCCCACGTCTCGAGTTTCAGAAGCGCTCCGACGGGCGACCATCGCAGCCGGCTCACGGAGAGCGGCCCGTCGAGGCTCGTCGTCAGGTTCGTGCGCACTCCGTCGGAGAGCCGCACGGCAAAGGCGTCCATCCGATCGGGCGCCGCTTCGTTGCCTGTCCACGCGATCCACGCGCCATCGGCGCTGAAGACTTCGGCCGCTTCGTAGGGAAGGGGAACGTCTGACAGTGGCACCGAGTTGAGCCGTGTCGCGTCGCCGTCGAGGTTCGCGACGTACACGTTCTGCGCGTTCGCAAGTCCGGCGATGACGAAGATCCTCGTATCCGCGAGCGAACCCGAACCTCCGCCGCCTCCCGCGCCCCCGCCGGCCCCTCCCCCGCCGCCCCCTCCACATCCCGCCAACGTGAGGATCCCGAGCGAGAGGACCGCAATCGGACGACGAATCGACATGGCGATCTCCGGGCGCCCACGCGGGCGACCGGGGTCAGAGCGCGATCGATCTCCGATCTTTCACCGGGGTCGCGAATCGCCCTCGATGCGTCGAGCGAGCGCGTCGAGCAACAGGGCGAGACGGGTGTCCCGTCGTTCGTCCGCCGACGCCTCCCGACCCAGTGCGAGCGCGTCCGACACGAACCCCCGCCCCGCGAGCGCGTGGACCGCTGCCGCGCGAGCCCACCCACCGCCCAGCGCGTCTGTGCCGCGCGCCGCCGCGAGGATTTTAGTCCGCCACCCGTCGTCGGCGTCCGTCGCAAAGCGAATCTCGCCGGAGGACTTCGGCGTCCCCGTCGGGCCCTCCGCGCGGATCCCGACGCGGATCCGTGCGCCGGAGGGCACGCGGGCCGGATCGAACGTCCAAGTCGCCGCGTCCACCGTCGCGCCCCCAAATTCGACGCCGTCGTCGCCGCGCAGTTCGACCCGGTAGGACCGCGCTCCGGGGAATGCCGTCCACCGCAGCACGACAGGCCCGGTTCGGGACACGAGCCCGACCGGCGTCTGAAGGCGGACAGCCCCGCGCGTCGCTTCGGGAGGTGCCGCGATCGACGCGGGATCGACGGGGGAGACGCCGTCGTAGAGGTCAGGGTGTTCCCGACGCAGCGCGGCGAGGGCGTCCGCAATGGTGTGCGGTGCGTCGTTCCCGCGCCGAAGCGCGAGGAACGTCCCGATCGCGACGACAACCCCCGCCGCGAGCGCGACGAGCACGCGAGAACGAGTCTTCGAACCAACGAGGCGCACGTCGGATCCCGGCGCGGATACCGGCGCGGACTCTCCCCGAAGGGTGAACGCGATGTTCCGACATGCCGCACACTCGGCGAGATGATCGATGACCGGGGCCGATTCCGCCGGGAGTAACTCACCTGCAACCCACGCCGCGAGGCGTTCTGCGTCGGGGCAGGCGCCAGCGGGCAGATCGTCGTTCGGGGAAGCGTCGTGCGCCACGGTCATTACGCCGATTCCGGGGGAATGGGGAGTTGGAACGAGGTCGTCCCCACGTCCGGACGTGGTCGAGCCCCGTCGGAAAGAGGAGTCTCGATTGCAGATCTTGCGAGGCGGAGCGCGAGCGCACGAGCGACGTATGGTTCGTCCTGTTCGCCCACGTACGGAGCGAGCCCTGCCCTCAGCGTCGCGACCCCCCGGGCGACGAGCCGGCTCACCGTTGCCTCGCTCACGCACAACGCGCGCGCGATCTCGACCTGGGACCGGCCGTCGGCGTGCTTCGCGGCCAGAGCCAGCCGTTCCATCGGGTCGAGCCGCGCGTAGGTCGCGTCCAGCGCCGAGGTGAATCGTTCGGCCTGCTCCCGTGCAATCGGCGGGGCCGAGGGATCCTCGTCCGGAGACCGCCCCGCCGGACTCCCGACACGCCCATCGTCCGCGACCTCGCCGAACGCGACCGGGGCCCGGCGTCCGCGAAAGCGCGCGCTCGCGCGCCGGAGCGCGATCACACAGAGCCAGCCGCCGATGGCCGCCGTGCCCCCATAGGTGCCGAGCAACGTGCGGGTGCAACCCGACGGTGGCGGCCCCGCGAGATCTCCGAGGACGTCCGCGACGATCGCCTCGGATTCCGCCGGTGCCGTACCGTGGCGCACGAGGGTCCCCGTAAGCAGCGGCGTTGCCTGCGAGACGATTCGCGCCCAGGCAGTCTCGTCGCCCCCGTCCGCCGCGAGCACGAGATAGAGGTCGTTCGTATGGGTGACTCCGATCATCCGCTCGACCGATTCGTCGTCACGGGGTAGGTCCGCCGCGAGGAGCCGCCGCTCGGCGCGCTCGACGACGGCGCGCGCGAACGCCTCGTCCTCGACACGAAACGCCCCTTCGGCGTCACGGGCGCGTTTCAACGCCGTGGTCGCGGCTCGAAGCGAGCGCGAACCGGTCCGGAGGGAAGGGGGCGGCGGGGGCGGGATCCGGACGCTCCGGGGGTGGACGCCCGAATCGTACGTGGGTTGGCCGCCGTCGCCGTTCCTCCGTGTCAGGGAAGGCCGTGCAGAACGAACGCCGCCCAGACGCGAGGCGTCGCCCCCGCACCGCCGCCCGCAATGGCCGCTCGTTTCGCCGCTGCAAGGGCTTCGGCAGGGGGAAGACCCTCGGACAGATGACCGCGCGCAAATCGGACCATCAGTTCGCTGGTCGCGGCGTCGGGCACCTCGCCGAGCGCGGTGACCACCCGCGACGCCCCGGCGACGAGCCAGGGACGCGCGAGACTCAACGGGCCCTCGGCGGCGCCCGTCTCGTCCACCCCGCTCTCGCACGCGGAAAGAACGACGACGGCCGCCGGGACCCGCATCCGAAAGAGGCGATCTCCATCGAGTCGCTCGCCGCGCGCGAGGAGGATCCCGCCCGAGCGCGGACGCGCCGCGTCGGGCACACCGTGAGCCGCCACATGGATCCAGCGCCAGGCGCCGGACTTCGATGCGAGGGTCTCCGTCACGCGCACGAGCGTCGCGGCCTCCCCCGTGAGGAGGGTTCTCTCGACCGGCGCCGCCGCGCCGGCTACGTCGCGCGCCTCGCCTTCGCTGGCGGGAAGGTCCTCGAACCCTGAAGGTGCTGGCAGCGGACGACCGACCGCGAACACGCCCGACGGTGTCGTCGGCGCCGCGCCGCGCAGCGCGAGCCACGCGCCCGCGCCGGGGACGTTCGCGACGGCGAAGCGGTGTACGAGCCGCACGTCATCCGATCGAGCGGAGTCGATCCATGCGTCGATCGGAACGGAACCCATCCGAGGATCGAGCGAGACGATGAGCGTGCGGGCTCCTGCGAGGGCGCGGACGAGGGGCTCGAACCAGACCTTCGCGGTCGCGCGCGCCAGCGCCGGCTCTCCCTTCGCGTCGTCGGTCCGCGCGTGGGCCCACCGCGACAACTCTCGCAATGCATCGGGTGACCGGGCCTGCGGGAGCGCGATCCACGACGCGCCCGTCCGGCGTACGACGAGGGCCCCCGCGAGGTTCGGCGCGGCGTACCACGCGACGAATCCGACGTCGGCACCGAGCGCTTCGCGTACGGCGACGAGCGGCGCGGTCGGCGGCTCGAGTCCGAACGCCGCGAGTCCGCCCGTCCGTCGAATCGTCGCGAGGACTTCATCGCGTCGCGCGAGCGCGGACACGAGGCGGGCGACCCGTGTCCCACGCTCGTCGGTCGTAGCACCGGACTCGAGTTCGCCGAGCACGGCCCGAGCGGCGGCAACCGCCTCGGCCGAAGACGTCTCGGCAGCGGCGAGTTCCGGCGCCAGTGACGGGGGAGCGGTCCCGTCGGCGAGGAGCACTCGTCGCAGTGCCCGCCCCCGCACCGCGTCGATGAGACTGTGGACGCCCTCCGCGGCAGCCTCCGACGTCGCGGGGCTCACCGCGAGGTGATCGGCCGCAGCGATTCCAATCCCCAGCTCCGCGGGGTGGCCCGATCCCTCCCGCCAATCGTCCTCTTCGAAGAGGTCGATCGACTCGGCGAGGCGCGCCTGCGCGGCGCCAACGGCGTCGGCGAGCGCGCGTTCGGGGCGGCCAGCGGCCAGGTGGTAGGCAGCCCGTGCCCGCAACGCCGTCCCGAGAAAGCGATCCCGCGCGAGCCGCGTCGCCTCGACGGCGCGATCAAACGCCGCCGCGGCGCCCCCGTCATCGCCGCGGCGAGCGAGGACGGAGCCGTGTAGCACGTCGATCCGGGCGCGCGTCGCCACCTCGAACTCGTGCCCCTTCGGAATCGACGCCGACGCGAGCCCTTCGATTCGAGTTTCGACGAGATCCCATCGACCGAGATCGAGTGCGATCATCGCGATGCGCACGCCGTCGAGCGTCGCCTCCAGCGCGGAGCGTCTCGCGGTATCGTCCGATTCGAGAACGAGCAGGGCATCGAGCGCCGCGCCCGTACGTCCTGCGCGCACGTCGATGGAAACTCTCGTGCGACGAAGGAACACGACGAGATCGGGCCGCCCCGCGGCGTCGGCGCGTGCGATGGCGGCATCGAAGCGTTCCGCCAGCCCGTTCGCCGACGGCATGCCGATGAGGAGCTCGAGCATCGCGACTTCGATTTGGAGCGCGATGGCTTCGGGGATCCCCCGTACGCCTCGGAGCCGCTCGCCGATGCGAAGCGCCCCCGCGGGACGACCCGCGTTGCGAAGCCGAGGAATCAGGTCGGCGGCGTATCGAGCGGCTTGGGCAGGGTTCCCGCCTCGCAAGAGCGTCTCGACCGCCGCCTCTCCGCTCTGCGCCGCCTCGTCGCGTCGCCCGAGGCCGAGCGCCGCGCGGGCCCGC
>JANNRO010000099.1:0-6114 GCA_031401505.1 Planctomycetia bacterium | reverse complement strand
CCAGAGCGGGACCAGTTTGGCCTGGAGGGCGTCGAATTGCGCCTGCTCCGCCGGGGTCGGGGGCGCGAACGGGACTTCGGGCGGCGGGGGGGCGGACGACATGGGGCTTCGTTCCGAAGGGCCGACGGGGGACGGGCGGGCCTTTAGGGCGCGGCATCCTCACGCGGGAGTCGTTGCGGCGCAATACCGCGACGCGCTGATCGGGGCCTGTCGCGCGTGAATCTCAAAGATCGGTCTCCGACCCGGATCGGTGAGATTCACGGCGAGCGACGCTTTTCCGAGAGGTGTCAGGCACTTTCGGGAAAAAGCGGCGACGTCGCCTACCGTCGGCGGATGGCGCTGATCGGACTCACCGGCGTGACCCTGACCCACGGCGGGCCGCCGATCCTCGACAAGGTCTCGCTCCAGATCGAACCGGGGGAGCGACTGGGCCTGCTCGGGCGCAACGCGTCGGGCAAGTCGACCCTCATGGGCGTCCTGACCGGCGACATCATTCCTGACGAGGGGAACGCCACGCTGCGCCAGGGTGTCACGTGGGCCCGCCTTCAGCAGGAAGTGCCGCGCGATCTCGCGGGCACCGTGTTCGAGGTCGTTTCGGGCGGGCTTCCGCAGGGCGAGGAACCCTGGCGGGCGAAGGACCGCCTCGATCGTCTCTTCGCGGGGCTGCGCCTCTCCCCCGACGCCGACGTCTCGACGCTCTCGGCGGGCCTCTCGCGCCGCGTGCTCCTCGCGCGCGCGCTCGCGTCCGATCCGGACGTGCTGCTCCTCGACGAGCCGACGAACCACCTCGATCTTCCGAGCATCCAATGGCTCGAGGCGCACCTGCTCGAGCGCGAGGGCGCCACGCTCTTCGTCACGCACGATCGCGCGTTCCTGCGCCGGCTTGCGACCCGCATCCTCGAGATCGACCGCGGCAACCTGACCTCGTGGCCGGGCGACTACGGGAATTACCTCCGTCGCCAGCAGGAACGCACGACCGACGAGGCCCACCGCCGCGAGCAGTCCGACAAGCTCCTCGCGAAGGAGGAGGTCTGGCGCCGCAAGGGGTTGAAGGCCCAGCGCAACCGCAACCAGTCCCGCGTCGAGGAATTGGAACGGCTGCGCAAGGAGCGCCGCGAGCGCCGTGACCCGACCGGCTCGGTCAAACTCTCGATCTCGGAGGCCGACCGCTCGGGCCGTCTCGTCTTCGAGACCAAGGGGCTGACCGCCGGGTACGGCACGAAGCCCGTCGTCAGCGGTCTCGACCTGCTCGTCATGCGCGGGGACCGCATCGGCCTCGTGGGGCCCAACGGGAGCGGGAAGACGACGTTGCTTCGGACGCTGCTCGGCGAACTGCCGCCGCTCGCGGGCACGGTGCGCAAGGGAACCAACCTCGCGCCCATCTGGTTCGACCCGTTGAACGCGCCGCTCGATCCCGACAAGACCGTGATCGAGAGCGTCACCGACGGCACCGACGTCATCGAATTCGAGGGGAAGCGCCGGCACGTGATGGCGTATCTCTCCGACTTCCTCTTCGAGGCCGATCGCGTCCGCCAGCCCGTGAGGCATCTCTCCGGTGGCGAGCGCGCCCGGCTCCTGCTCGCCCGCCTCTTCGCACGGCCGAGCAACCTCCTGGTGCTCGACGAGCCGACCAACGACCTCGACGCCGAGACGCTAGACCTGCTCGAGGACGCGCTCCTCTCCTATCCCGGCACCGTGATGGTCGTGTCGCACGACCGCGACTTCCTCGATCAGACCGTCACGGGACTCCTCGTCTTCGACGGCAAGGGCGACGTGCGCGAGGTCGTCGGCGGCTGGAGCGAGTGGGAGCGCATCCGACCGAAGACGGTGGACGAGGCCCCGCGTTCCGCGCGATCCCCCAAGAAGTCGGACGCGAGTCCCGCCGCCCGATCGTCGAGCCGCGACCGGCGCGAGATCGAGAAGATCGAGAAGAAGATCGCGACGGTCGAGGAGGAGCAGCGCGCGCTCCACGAGGCGATGGGGGAGCCCTCGTTCTGGACGGGTGCGCCCGATCGCATCGAAGCCACGAAGACGCGGCTCGCCGCCGTCGAAGGCGAGATCGAGGCCCTCTACGAGAAGTGGACCGCGCTCCAGGCGTGAGACGACGGCCAGTCCGCAGACGATCGAGTTTCGATTGGGTACACCCCGGCCAGTCCGACAAGATGATCCGTGTGCGGATCATCCTCGACATACCCAAGCCGCTGATCGACGAGGCACAGCGACTACTTGGTCTCAAGTCAAGGTCCGAGGTCGTTACGCAGTCGCTTCGCGAGTTGATTCGGCACCTTCGAATCGATTCGCTGAAGGAACCCCTCGGCCACGTCCGACTCGACGTCGATCTTCCGAAGTCCCGCCGTCGACGGCACGGCGCGGATTGACACTCGCCCTCCTCGTCGTCGCAGGTGGGACTTCCCCACACTCCGGGGTGTAATGAAGGGCATGCGGTCGATGTCGATTGGTTTCGGGCTCCTCTGCGTCCTCGCACTCGGCGGGTGCGGACAGAACCGAGATCTCCCGCCTCCGCCGCCTCTCAAGGCCGAGTGGTACGTCATCGACGAAAGCGATCGGCCGGCGCGCGGGCAGTTCCTCCGATACGCCGCGCCGGGAGCCACCGGCGGCGGACTCGACATCGCGATCACCGACTACGCGCCCGCGACCGCGGGGCCGACGGTCCACCTCGTCGGGGTCGTCCACGTTGCGGACGCGCCGTACTACGAGGCGATGCAGCGCGAACTCGATGGCTACGACAAGGTGCTCTACGAGGGCGTCAAGCCGGCTTCGATGAAGGGCGTCGAGTGGCAGAAGGGCATGCTCGAGAAGAGCGGCGACCTCGGGAAGCTCCAGCAGGAGATCGCCGACTGGTTCGGTTTCCGCTACCAGATGGAAGCCCTCGACTACAGCCGCGCGAATCTCGTCCACGCCGACATGAGCCTCGAGGAATTCGCCGCGGCCGACACGTTCGGTCTGGTCGAGAAACCCGAGCCGGCCGCTTCCGCCGGCGTGGGCGGTTCTTCGTCCGCGGCGCCGTCCGCCACGCCGACGGGTGCCAAGGCCGCGTCCGACGCCGTTCTCGCGACGTGGGCGTCCGTTCGCGGTCTGGGGCACGTGGCGCTCGGCGAGGACGGCCCGCTGCGCAGCCTCGGGCGCAAGATGTTCGCCGAGACGATGGGGACGGTGGACATCGGGACGAGCCTCGACTTCCTCCCCGGGCTTTCCGAATTGATCCTCATCAAGCGCAACCGCATCGTGCTCGACCGCCTGAAGGAGGAGCGTGCGACGACGAAGGGTCGCATCGCGATCTTCTACGGCGCGGCGCACATGAACGACCTCGAGAAGCACCTCGAGAGCGAATTCGGCTACCACCGCACCGGCGGTCGCTGGCTGCGCGCGTGGGCGCTCCGTCCTCCGATCCGGTAATCGGGGCCCGTCGTCGCATCGATTCGCGGACGGGACCCGCGTCCGCGCGCTCGCCGATTTACGCCCCGGAAGCGCCGTCGGAGGTGCCGCCCGTGATCTCGAGGAAGCGGGTCTCGAGGCTCACGCCCTCCTGGAGACTCCGCGCGACGAGGTCGTGCTCGACGACCAGCGTGCGGCTGATCGCTCGGAGCACAGTGTCCTTCTCGACCGGGTTCGAGACGTCGAGTTCGAGGTGGAACTCGGTTTCGGACGTCCTCGACAGCGATCGAACGCGCGGCAGCGCACGCAGCGAGGCCTCGGCCGCGGGCGGCAGCGGCGCGGCGAGCGCGATGCGGACGAGGAAGTTGGAGGACGTCAGCTCCTCCATCGTCGTCGAAACCTCGAGCCGGCCCTTGTGGAGGATCGCCGCGTGGTCGCAGAGTTCCTGGATCTCGCGCAGGTTGTGGCTCGAGACGAGCACCGTCTTCGTGCCCCGCATCCGACGGATCAGGTCGCGCATCAGACGCGCGTTCTCGGGATCGAGCCCCGCCGTCGGCTCGTCGAGGAGGAGCACCTCGGGCTCGCCGAGGAACGCCTGACAAAGCGCCACGCGCTTCAACATGCCGTGGCTCAACGCCCGGGCGTTGCGGCGCCCGACGTCGCCGAGTCCGACCAGGTCGAGTGCGTCCTGCGCGCGCCGCTTCGATTCGGCGTCGTCGTAGCCGTTCAGCCTCGCGAACATCACCAGTTGGTCGATGACCGGAATGCCGCCCTGGAACGCCGCGTCCTGCGGGAGCATCGCGAATCGGCCGCGGAGCCGGCTGATTTCGCGGACATCGACGCCCAGGATCTCGATCGAGCCGTCCGACGCCGAGAGGAACCCCGCCGCGACGGAGAAGAGCGTGGTCTTCCCGGCGCCGTTGGGTCCGAGCAGGCCGAAGAGGCTGCCTTTGGGCACGTCGAACGTGACGTCGTCGAGCGCCGCGAAGCGACCGAAGTGTTTCGAGAGCGATTGGATGCGGACGGCGACGTCCATGTCAGAGGTCCCGCCGGCGGAACGCGTAGAGGCCGATGCCCGTGAACAGCGCCGTGAAGGCCAGCATGGCCGCGTATGCAAGGAGCCTCGTCTGGACGTCGCCCGAGAGGAGGTCGTACTTCCAGCCCCAGGGCAGCGCGCGCTCGATCCAGGCGTTGCGCCCGCCGCCGCTCGACGAGACGACGAGCTTCAGGAAGACGATCGGGAAGCCCGTGACGAGCAGGCAGATCGCGAGCGAGCCGAACGCCGATTCGAGGAGCGCCGACATCCACGCGCACATCGCGACGTAGGGGAGGCAGATCAGCAGGAGCGCCACGAAGCCCTGAAGGGTCCACCCGAGTAGATCGAGCGCCGGATAGATGTTGAACTTGACGCCGATGTAGACGGCGAGCAGGAGCATCAAGAGCGCGATCGACGCCGCCAGGAACAGGAAGGTCCCCGCAAGTCGCCCGAGGTAGATGTTCGGACGCTCGGTCCGGAGCAACAGATAGCGAAGGCCCCGGCTCCCGATGTCGCCCGACGTCTGGTTGGACGCGCCGAGGCAGGTGAGAAAGGGGAACGCCATGAGCAGCACGAGCAGGATGCCGCTCAACAACGCGGGCTGTCGCTGGAGGAGATACTTCACCTGCGCGGCGTCGGATCCGGTCACCGACTCGGCGATCTTCGCGAAGTCCGACGAGCGCGCGACCCGGTCCACCGCCGACGCCGCTTCTCCCTGCGTGTGGCCGAGGTCCGGGGAACTCGACATCGTCGCTTCGAGCGGCACCGTGAACGCGGCGGCGATCGAGAGGCCGACGATCAGGACGAGGAGGACGGTCATCAACCCGGCGCCCGTGCGGGTGGAGAACCGTACGAAGTAGCGGCCGATCAGCCCGACGTGGTCGGCGCGAAGGCCGGTGAGGCTCGAATCGCGGCTCATGGGGACGAAGGGCGCCGCGTCATTGAACGAGATCGTCCTTGAACGTCGTGTTGACGACGACGAGCGTGAACAGTGGATAGACGAGCAGGATCATGGTGACGATACCGAAGCCCGGACCGACGGTGAGGAGAGATATCGCCGCGAGGCTCGCCAGCGCGCAGGCGTTTCCGAGCAAGCGGCCGAGTACGCGCTTCATGCCGAGGTACCCCATGCCCGACGTGATGAGCAGGCCCGTGACGGCCGCGATCAAGGCGGCGAGCGCGATCGTCGACGCACCCTTCGCGGACGGATCGGTCGTCATGAGCCTGGCGGCGGGGCCCACGAAGACGAGCCCCCAGAAGCCGCTGCACACGAAGTTCAGGATGGCCAGGGCCGTCAATCCGCCGGGGCGCCGGCCACCGTCGCTCACGCCGCGTCTCCTCTGGTTTTCTCCGGGGCGCCCACTGTGCCAACGTGAGGCATGCGCCGAACGCGCGAGGCACGGCCCGTCGAATCGGCGGGCGTACCGCGAGGATAGGGTTCACCGCGGTGCCGGTCAAGCGCGTCGGCGTGCACGGGTGCATGACCGTAGTTGCGCACCGCCACGCACGGGGCGCCGTCGCCCGCCGAGGCGGAAGGGCCGTGGAGACGAAGGTCTCCCGGCCGTTCGATCACCCGTCGCTACCAAGCAGCGCGGCGCCGTTCTGCTCGAGGCATGACGGAAGGCACCCGCGAATCGCGGCCGTCGAATCGTAGAGATCGGCTCGGATTCGGCCCCGGTCCA
>JANNRO010000098.1:0-4137 GCA_031401505.1 Planctomycetia bacterium | reverse complement strand
CGACGTCGTTGAACAGCACACGGGTGCGTTCGGGCCCGCGGCGGCGCGCGACGTTCAAGAGGTTCTTGACGATGCGCGAGGTGCGGGTCGCCTGTTCGCGAATCCGCGAGAGAAGCCGCTCGACGTCGGGCGCCACGTTCGCATCGCCGAGCAGATCGGCGTAGCCCACGATCGCGGCGAGCGGGTTGTTCAATTCGTGGGCGACGCTCGCAAGCGTCTGTCCGACCACCGACATCTTCTCCGCCTGCATGAGGCGGCGGCGCGCCTGCTCTTCCTCCGTGACGTCGGTCAGCGTCACGAGCGTGCCGAGCCGCGTGCCGCCGTCGGCTACGCCCATCGCCGCGACGGTGAACCGGAGCGCCCGGCCGTCCGGCCCGGTCGCCGAGATCGTCGTGCGGCGCACCGCGCCGGCGAGCACGTGCGACAACTCCGACGGGCGCATCTCGCCCAGCGTGACCGGCGCCTCCGAAGCGCAGCCGGCCGCTTTCAGCATCTCGCGCCCGGCGGGGTTGGAGAGCAGCACGCGTGCGTCGGCGCCGAGCAGCAGCACGCCCTCGCGCATCTGACCGAGCAGCAGCGCCGTCCGCCTCGTCTGTTCGTCGCGGGTGCGATCGATGCGAGTCAGCGCGTCGCCGACCGTGCGTGCCAGCTCCGCCATGGCGCCCAGCCGGTCGTCGGCGAGCGCGTTGCGCGCCGGGTCGGCCACGAGCAGGATGCCGACCGCGCGTCCGCCCACGTTGATCGGGGCCGTCACCGAGGTCACGAGTCGTTCCGTGCGGGTCGCCCCCGATGCCGCGATGCCGCGCGCGTCGAGTCGTTCGATCTTCGGGTTCATGGCCGACTCGCGCAGCGCTTCCTCGAGGCGGTCCTGTCGCGCCCGGACGAGCGCATCGTCGAGCCGCCCCGATTCCTCCCAGATCGCGATGCGCGCGCCGGAGTCCTCGAGCACGAGCGCGCGCGCACGGACCGGGAAATTGCGTCGCAGGTGGAGGAGCACCGCCTCGCCGAGGTCGACGAGATTGGCGGCCGACGAAGCCGCCGCACTGAACGCCGCGATCTCGCCGGCATTGGTCTCCCGCGCGCGCATCTCGCGATCGACGCTCTCCGCCATGCGCTTGCGCCGGGTCGCGGCCTCGATCCAGCCCATGATGATCGCGCACTCGACGGCGGCCGCCGCGAGCAGGAGGACGCGCAGCGTCAGGAACACGTCTCGCGAGTGGGCCGGTCCGCTCGGGTCGTACGGCGCGTGCTCTTCGGCCGACGCGTCGCGCATCGCCTCCGAGTTCGTAGGCAGCGTCGCGTGCGGGACCGTGCTCTCGCCGAGCACGAGCAGCATCGCGCCGACGACGGTGCCGACGCCCGCGGCGCCCAATCGACGCCCGGTGGCCGCGAACAGGACGGCGACGAGATAGCCCGTCAGGAACGGCACCGACGCACGAACCGCCTGATGCGGTCCCTCGGGGAGCGAGAGGAACGCGCCGGCGACGCAGACCGCCACGAGGTCGACGCCGAGGAGGAGCACCGGCACCAACGGACGATTGGGCACGGTCGCGAGCACCAGCAGGCCGGCGCAAAAGACCGTGAGCACGCCGATTCCGAGGTCGGCGTGAAGTCCGCGCAGCACCCACGGCCCGACCATGAGCATCGCCAAGACCGTGACGCCGAGTGTGGCGCAACGGACCAGGGCGAGAGTGGCGTGACGGCTCCGGTACATGGGCGTGGTTCGGAATCCACGGGGGGCCCGAATCGCCCCCCGGCGAGGGACCCTATCGACGCCCCTTGCGCTTTACTGAACGGACCGATGTCCCGGCTCTCGCCCCTGAAATCGGGGTCGTGGAGCGGGTCGTGACGCGGTCGCCGGCGTCGGACGGGGGATGGGCGCGGGAAGGGGGCAAACGCCTCCCCGAGGCATCCGAACGGTCGACGGGACCCGCGTCCGACGGCCGCCTCGGACCGCCCGCTTCATGCCGTTTCAGTCGGCCGGACCGTACGGCCGATAGGCACCTGTCCGGGCGGCTCGTGCGCCCGACGGGATGTGGAGGCTTGACCATGCAACTTCGTACCCATCGCGTCCTCGCGGGGATTGTCCTCTGCGCGGCCGCTGTTTCCGTGTCGGCCCCGCGCGTCGTTCGCGCGGCCGGTCCGCTCACGCACGTCGGATTCCCTTCGTCGGTTTCGACCGACGGCAAGTTCCTTTCGATCGTGTCGGCGGGGAAGAACTCGTTCGTCACCCCGACGCACCTTTCGATCGGCGTACCGTCCTCCGAGGCGCTCAACACCTTCCAGGTGGAGCTCTTCGACGGCGACCAGGCCGGTCTCTGGGACAAGCAGGGCGGCGGCGTCACGACGTTCTCGCTCTTCAGCGACGCGAACCGTGACGGCTCGGGCATGTCGCCGGTCGTAGAACTGACCAGCGACTCGTTCCCGGACAACGACTGGGGCGTGCTCTTCAGCGGTCCGCAGGTCGCCGCGGCGCAGTCGCCCTCGGGCAACTACTTCTACCGCCTGATCATCACGCCGGCCTCGGGTGGCGGCGTCATCAACGGCTGCAAGGTCGCGATCGTCGCGCCGGGCCAGATCGGTGCCGTCCAGAACGAAGTCGGGCTGATCGGCGGGGTCGTCCAGACCAAGCGCCTTCCGGCCGCGGGCGGCTACGACGCGGTCATGGGTTCGGACGATCCGCTCCCCGGCACCGCGCTCAACACCTACGACGGCACGTTCGCGTTCGCGATCTACGTCGGGACGCCCGGGCAGTCGGTTTCCCTCCAGGAGGGCGACGCCGACCACCATCTTGACGCGACGGCCTCCGTCGGCGCCGAGGCGGCGCAGCCGCCCGTTCCCGGCTACCCGGCCGACGGTCAGCGCGGCAACGTGATCAACGGCGAGAACGTCGACTACGGCCCGTTCATGATCGGTGTCGGATGCGCCTACCGCATCGTGGCGCCCAATTCGGCGACGCTCGCGACGGTCGCCGATCCGTCGGGCGACTTCGAGTACGAGACGGTGCCGACGTTCGACACGACGCAGGTCGGCTACTACCGCATGGAGTGGACCGGCGTCGACATGCGCAACACGTTCTTCCTGAAGCCCGCGTTCGGCACCGAGATCTTCTCGGCCGAGTCGATTCCGAGCGGCGCACCGCTTTCGACGGGGCTCGGCGGCTTGCGCGGCGTGATGTTCCACGACAAGAACGGCGACGGCGTCCAGCAGCCGAGTGAAGCCGGGCTCGCAAACGTGCCCGTGACGATCACGAATCTCGACACGACGACCGCGACCACCGTCACGACCAATGCGTACGGCGAGTACGCGGCGGGCGTGCCCGCAGGCCCGTACGGCGCGACGGTCGGCACCGGCACGTCGGCCGACCTCGCGCTCGACACGACGATCGCCGGGCCCACGCCCGTCGTCTCGGTCGTCAACGGCGTCACGAAGACGGCGGCCTCCTCGGGCTTCGCCGATCCGACGAACGCGAATCCGAGCCTTGCGCTCGTGCCGCAGTGCCGCGGCATGCTGACGCACTTGGGACTCGACGTTGAGATCGTCGAGGACCTGCGCAACAACTTCGTCCAGGTCCAGTACCTGCGCGCAGGAACGGCGAGCCTCTACGACGCGGTGACGTTTTTCTTCGGCGCCGACGGCCGCTTCAGCACGCCGGTGCTCGGCTTCAACCGGAACCTGAAGGTCGTCAACTGCTGGTACGAGGGCGGCATCACGCACGTGGTGGTCGACACGACGGCGAGCAGCCGCGGACTGGTTCGTCGCGAACTGCGCGCGGGCGACGTCGAGGTGCTGGCCGGCGCCTCGCACACCGATACGGGGTCGTTGCGTCCGATCTGCCGTCCGACGTACCTCGGGCACGGGCAGGTGGTCGGCGGCGACTCGACGGTCAAGAGCCTCCGATAGCCCTGCCATCCCCTTTGGGGCTGTCTGAAGGCCCGGCGCGCCGCAAGGCTCGCCGGGCCTCTTCGTTTTCGTCATCGAGCTCGTCCGGACCCTCGACTTAGACGAGGCGCTGGCCGAGCGCCTCGCGCCATCGGTCAGGGGCAAGTACCGGGAGTTGTGGAAAGCCGCCCGCTCGGCGGGGCCGGACGATCCACGGTAGACTGACGGCGGTCGATGCCCGTGCCCGCGGCGGGT
>JANNRO010000097.1:0-2999 GCA_031401505.1 Planctomycetia bacterium | reverse complement strand
GGATGCGCAAGTGCCGGCCGGACGCGAGTTCGAGCTCGAATCCCTCACGGGCCGCCCCCCGATCGAGCCGAACTTCGACGAAGCCCTCGCTCGCCGACGCCGGGGCGGCGGCGCCGAACGCCTCCTGCCAGCGACCGAGCGTCACGGTGCTGATCCCTTCCCGCCGGCAGAACTCCGCTTTGCTCAGGCCGCTCGGAGTCAAGCGCCCGAGGACCCTGCGCGCGTGGGCCTCCCGCTTCGGACCTCGCAACCGCTGAATCGAGTTCGCAGACATCGGCACCTCCTTGGGTGCCCTCCAACATCGGAGATCAGCGGTGCCACCGAGACATGGGCTTCACCGGACGCATACATTCAGCGGTTGTGAGGGGCGAAGCGGGAAGCCCTCGCACAATGAGTCCTCGGGCGCTTGGCTCCTAGCGGTTCGAGCATATTGGCCCAGCGAACCGCAGGTAGCGGCGTCGATCTCTGCACCCGATAGTGGGAGCGGAGGTGATGCTTGTCGAAGAAGCGATTCGTTCGTCGGACGGCGGCGCAGATGCGCCCCCTGGTCGCGGCCTGGCGCCGGGGCGAGGGAACCCAGGCTGAGATCGCAGCACGGCACGGGATGCCGACGCCGTCGTTCGGGTGGTGGTGTCATCGGATCGTCGACGAGCCGGCGAAGGCGCCCGACTTCGTGGCGGTCGACGTCGTACCCGACGAGGGCGAGTCGACGGCGCCGTTCGAGGTGAGGCTTCGCGGCGGCCGATCGGTCCGGGTGGCGCCCGACTTCGATGCGGACACGCTCTCGCGGCTCTTGGCGGTGCTCGAGCGCCCGTGCTGACGCTCCCGCCGTCGGTCAAGATCTACGTGGCGCGCGGCGCGACCGACCTGCGCAAGAGTTACGACGGGCTGTGCGCCGCGGTGACCCACGTGTTCTCGCTCGATCCCTTCTCCGGTCATCTCTTCGGCTTCTCGAACCGGTCGCGCAATCGCGTGAAGTTGCTCGTTTGGGACCACGGCGGTTTCTGGTTGTTCTGTCGCCGTCTCGAGCAGGGCACGTTCGACTGGCCCGTCGAGGGCACGGAGGCTCGCTGCTCGATGACCTCGCGCGAGTTGTTCGGCATGCTCGAGGGGCTCGATCTTCGGACCGCGCGATGGAGGAAGCGCTACGAGCGGGCGACGCCCGCGGCGGTGTCGTAGAGTCAAAGGAATTGATTGGGTTCACGAGAGTCAATTGGTTAGAATGCGCGGGTGTCAACGACGGAACTCATCGAGCGGCTCGAGAAGGCGGAGATCGAACTCGCGACCTATCGCGAGCAGGTGGCGACGCTCTCGAGCGCGAACAAGGATCTTCGCCAGCGCATCGACGAGCTGTGCCGCAAGCTCTACGGCAAGCGGTCCGAGCAGGTCGACCCGGCGCAACTGGCGCTCGCCTTCGCCGAACTCGAGAGGGAGCAGCCCGCGGCGGAGGCTCCGCCGGCGGACTCCGAGGAAGCCGACAGCGGCGAGCCGATCGTCGCGAGGAAGCGGCGCGGTCACGGACGCAGTGTGCCGCGCAAGGACGTTCCCCGCGTGCGCGTCGAGTACCGCCCCGCGCCTGAGGACTGCGTCTGCTCGTCGTGCCATGCCGAGAAGGTCGTGATCGGCGAGGAGTCGTCGGAGCAGTACGACTACGTCCCCTCGAACACGCGCGTGCTCGTTCACGCGCGTCTGAAGATGGCGTGCCCGAAGTGCAAGGAGGGCGTCGTCGTGGCGCCCGTGGCCGAGAAGGTAGTCGACAAGGGGCTCGCGAGCGCCGGGATGATCGCGCACGTGATCGTGTCGAAGACGGCCGATCACATCCCGCTCTACCGCCAGTCGCAGATCTTTGCGCGCGAGGGCGTCGATCTCTCTGATTCGACGCTACTCGCGTTCTTCAACCAAGGGGCCGCGCTGCTCGAGCCGATCGCGAAGGCCGTGTTCGCGATGATCCTCGAGAGTGCGTTCCTGCACGCCGACGAGACGCCGGTGACGATGCGGCTCTTGCCGTCGGGTACCCAGACCGCCTACATCTGGACGGAATCCGACCGGTTGCAAGTGAGCTATCACTTCACGACCGGACGCGGATCGGAGGGGCCGCTCGCTGCGCTCGGCTCGTACGGGGGCTACGTTCACAGGGACGCTTACATCGGCTACGACGCGGCGGAGCGCAAAGGCGGCTCCATCTACGTTGCATGTTGGGCCCATGCAAGGCGAGGGTTCGTCGATGCAATGAAGGCCGGCGACGTCGCGGCGGCACGCATGATCGCGTTGATCGCGCTCCTCTACGCGGTCGAGGCGGAGGCGAAGGACTTCGACGACGATTGCCGCAAGGCGCGGCGGCAGGCGAAGAGCGTCCCCCTGCTGTTGCGGATCGAGGAGGAAGCCGAGATGCAGCGCACGACGGCGCTCCCCAAGAGTCCGCTCGGCAAGGCGCTGACGTACCTGCGAAATCAGTGGGCCGGACTCCGGCGCTACCTCGAACACGGCATGCTGGCCATCGATAACAATTGCGCCGAGCGGGCAATCAAACCTGTAGCTCTCGGAAGACGGAATTGGATGGTTTGTGCATCGGAGGACGGCGGCCACCGGGCGGCCGTGTGCTACACGCTCGTCAATAGTTGCAAACTCCAGGGCGTCAACCCCTTCACCTACCTAAAGGACGTGCTCGAGCGCGTCGGATCCCACCCGATGAGCCGGGTTCGCGAGTTGACGCCGCTGGGCTGGAAAGCCGCGAGAGACGCGGCGCGCTGACGCCCGTCGGCGGCTCAGGCACCCTCAGCAAGCGGCGCGCCACGCCGCGCGCCGACGCCTACTGGGGTTCGCTGGGCCAATACGTCTGAATGGAGGCAACCACGCCCGGGACCGCGTCCCTAGGGGCCGCGTCCTTCTCCTCTCCGGCGGCCCCCGTCGCGGCCGACCACGTAGACCCCAACCTGCGGCGCCGCGGCTAGTACGCCGCACGCGCGAGGGGGCGCAGCAGCGAACGCACGCGCACGAAC
>JANNRO010000096.1:0-2190 GCA_031401505.1 Planctomycetia bacterium | reverse complement strand
GATCGACGCGGACCCCGGGCCGCACGCCGGGGGCACGCAGCAGCATCGGAATGCGCAATACGCTCTCGCCGAGCAGAAACCCGTGCGACGGCTCGAGGAGTTCACCGAGCGCCTCCCCATGGTCGGCGGCAATCATCACGGCGGCATCCGGACGATTTTGCGTCAGGTGATCGAGCAGGTTACCGAACGCGCGGTCGGCGGCGCGCACTCCTGTCTGATAACCACCGGCGGCGTGGGGCTCATGGGGGTCGAAGAGATGGACCCAGACGAAGATCGGTTCGTCGATCGGGCGAGAACGGATCCACTCGATCGCGCGGCTGACGGTCTCGGCCCCGGGCCGGCGTAGGTACGTCGTCGCGCCGCTCCCGCCGAGCACCCCCTCGGCGTCGTACACGGCGAAACCCTGCGTCAGGCCGTAGTGGGGAGCGAGTGGCTCGGCCGACACGAAGGCGCCGGTGCATCGCCCCGCCGAACGGAACGCCTCGGCGAGCAGAGGGAACGATCGACCGGTCGGGGGCCGAATCCGCGACGCCGTGTTCGTCCGCGCGCCGTGGACGGCGGGCGGGAGGCCCGAAAACATCGTCGCGTGGGCCGGAAGCGTGAGCGGCACCGGTGTGCGTGCATCGTCGAAGCGCAGCGCCGTTGCGGCGAAGCCGTCGAGCCGGGGGGTGAGATCCTTCCCGGCCGGGTCGCCGTAGGCACCGACGTGGTCGCGCCGTAGCGTATCGAACGTCACGAGCACGATGGTCGTCGGAGCGCCGACGGTGTCTCGGCACGCTCGCAGGCCGACGGCGGTCGCGATCAGCGCACCGGACATTCCGATCAGGAGAGCGGTTCGTCGTCGCATGGGGGCCCGTTCAGCATGGCCGACCTCGTTCACGCGAACGTCACGTGATGGGCACGACGATCGGCGAAATGAAGAACCGCGCGCGGTTGTGTCCGCGCGCCGTCCGTTCGAAGCACCGTCCCGTCGAAAGGGAACCGCAACGGGTGCCTACGGGCCGTGTCCGCCCTGCTTCTTGGGGAGCGGGGCAGGTGCTCCACCGAAGTTGACCTCCGTCACACCGGCTTCGAGGAAAGAGTCGAGAATCCGCATGATGTCACCGTGGGGGACGGCGGCGCCCTTGGGCGGCGGAGTCTCGATCTCGCCCTTCAACTTCGGATTCTGCTTGTAGAGCATGGCGATCCGGCCCGCGATCTCGCGGAACTGCTTGTCGCGCTCGTCTTCGATCAGGCTGTTCGCCTTCGGATTGTCGGGCACCCACGTATACACGGGCAGGATGATCTCGGGGGTTCCGCCCACCTTGATCTTGGTGCGGGCCTTGGTCGCGTCGTCCTCGTCGAGCCGGAACAGGAGAATCTTGACCGAAGGGATGTCCTCGACGATCTGGTTCGTGGCGTTGATCCCGCGATCTCGCGGAAGCTGGCTCTCGATCCGATAGTCGAGCGTCTTGAACTTCAGGCTGAAGAGGAAGAACAGGATCAACTGGAACACGATGTCGATCATCGGAGTCATGTTCAACATGACTTCGTCCGTCGGCGGGATCTTCGGGGGCATGGTCGACTTCCTTCGTTCGGAGGGGCGTGGGCTGCCGGCGCGGGATGCCGGTCCGAACTAGCCGCGCTTGTGCTCGATCGAGAAATGGATCTTGTAGATCTGGATGGCCGGGTCGGAGCAGACCTGCATGATCCACTGCACGTACTTCCACTTCGCCTTGCGGTCGCCCCGAACGAGCACCTGCGCCTTGCTGGTGCCATCCGGATTGCGAAGCGCCGGTAGGCGCGTGAGCGCGCGCAGTGCCTGGCGAAGCGCCTCAAGCGCCTGATCCTGCTCGACCGGGTTCGCGTTGGCGAGATTCCAGCGCTTGCCCTTGAACATCAACGTACCACCGGCCTCGATGTTGATCGTGAAGCGCAGATTCTCTTCGGGCTTGTTCTTCGCCGCTACGGGATCGATTCTGTCCTCGATGCCCTGATTGGCCCGGGGCAGGTCGAGAACGGCAAGTTCCTTCTGGGACATATCGAGCGTGAGCATGAAAAACGTCACGAGCTGAAACACGATGTCGATCATCGGCGTCATGTTCAGGCCCACGGTGTCGGTGGGGGCGAGCCTCATGGCCATCGGACTTGCTCCTCTGCGTGACCGCCTTCGGAACGACCTTCGAACGACCGGCTGCGGCGGGGGGCCGG
>JANNRO010000095.1:0-8276 GCA_031401505.1 Planctomycetia bacterium | reverse complement strand
AACGCGACGGAGTCGGGCGAGGTTGCGGATGCCGCGGCCGATCACCATGGTCTCGATGTCGCCGATCGGCCCGATCACCTCGAAGTGCATCGGAGTCCGAAAAGATCCATCCGCCTCGACGCAGGGCCGGGCAACCATTCGGTCGTGGACGGAGCGGAAGGTCGCTCCGACGCAAGCGGGCGCAGGCGGCCAAGCGATTTCATGCACTACCCACGCGCGAGCGGTGCGGAGGTCACGGAGAATCGCGCGTACTCCGGATCGAGCGCGGGACCCGCGTCCGACGCGGCGTTCCGGCCGGCCGACGGCGGCACGATCACCGGAATCGTCGCGGTCGGCGGCGCGTCGGTCGACGCAGGGCACTGGGAGCCCGTCCGGTACCCAGCGACCCTCGGATGGGTGGGGGCGTCGGGGGAGGGAACTCCGCCGCCGCGCGCAACCAGCTAGCGAAACCACCTCGGGATGCGCCGCGCGGGAGCGCCCTCGAACGGCGTCCCCTGGAAGTCGGGCGGTGCTTCGCGCCGGGGCCCGAGCATCGGGAACGGCACGAGGATCGGCTTCGCGTTCGCGAGATCGCCGCGCACGCGGACGACGTAGAGCGGGTCTTCGCGGAACAGGCCCGCGACCTCTCGAACGCCGGGGATCTGGAGCGAGCCCGGAAGGAGGAGGCTCTTCAGGAATTGCGGTGTCAGCGTGACGTCGAGGTTGCCCTGGAAATCGAGCGTCCCGTAGCCGCCCATGTCGAAGAGGGGCCCCGAGAGCGTCAATGACTCGGCCGTGATCTTCTCGTCGGCGAGTGAGAACGTGACGTCGGCGCGTTCGAACGTCGGGGGCTTCGAGAACGGCAGCATGCTCGCGAGCAGCGCGGGGATGTTCGCGATGGGGGGCAGATCACCGAGGTCGCCGCCGCAAACCGAGAGCGATCCCGCCGCCGTGAAGTCGCGGAACGACCCGGTGCGGCTCTGGAACTCGACGTCGAGCGCGACGCGTCCGCTCAATTCGAGCCGCCCGTCACCGAGGTCGCCGACGAGCCTTGCGAGCGACACGTCGTCGAAGCGCACGGCTCCTTCGAGCGCGACGGGGGCCCTCGTGTGGACGGCGATGCGTCCGGTCAACCGACCGCCGTACACCGAGGCGGTGAACGGATCGGCACGCAGAATCCCCTCCTTCCACGAGATGGGCAGCGTCATCGCCTCGACCGCGAGACCGGCGACGCGCGCGTGATCGATGACGAGTCGAGCCTCGGCCGCCGGATCGGCTCCGGTCCTCAGTTTCATCACGTCGAGCGTGCCCGACACCTCGTCGAGTCGCGTTCCGACTTCGAGGGTCAGCGCACGCAGCAGGAGCCGGCCGTCGATCGTTCGATCGCCCGCCGCGTCGGCCGCGCTCGCGCGCAGCGGCGCGAACTCGATTTGTCCCCGAGGCGCGCCGCCCGACGGGGCCCCCGGTTTCGCACGGAGCGCGAGCGCGCCCGAAACCAACATCGCGCCCGTCGCGTCGACGTCGGCGCGAAGGTCCTTCGCGTCGAGGATCCGATCCTTGGTCAATTCGGAAAACGTCGGCCGGATCGACGCGGGCAGGAGGCCCAGGACCTCTTTCGTGACCTCGAGATCGGTCAGCGTCGCGTGGATCGAGCCCGCCAATCCTTCCTTGCCCACCTTCGCGTTCGGCACGCGGATCTGGATGCCGCGCCCCTCGATCGAGAGGTCGTCCAATCGAACGTCCTCGCCCTTGACGTCGAATCCCCCGCGCACGCGCACGGGCAGCGTTCCGATCCGCGCCGGCAGGTCGGCACGTCGCACCGAGACCTCGGCGGTCAGCGGTGCCTTGCCCTTCTCGTCCGCGGCGCGCAGCAGTCGGACGATCAGATCGAGCCGGCCTCCCGGTTCGAGCACGAGGCCTGCAGGCAGCGCGCCCGATCCCGGCGCCGCGTCGTCCATCGCGCGCAGGAGCGCGCGGGTAAGACTCAGGTCTTTCGCGTCCACGGTCAGGTCCCACGACCCGGTCCGCTCGGGCTGGATCGATCCGGTGACCGCGATCGTGCCGTCTCCGATGCGACCGGTGATCCCCGAGAGCGTCGCGGTGCCGGAACCGACGCGGAGCGGGCCCTTGACGTGTTCGATCAGCACGTCGCGATCCTCGCCCTCGCCGCCCAGATGGAGCGTGACGTCGCGCAGGTCGATCTCCCAGCGTCCCGGACCCGGGTCTTCGCTCGCGGGAAGGTCGGCGCGGATGTCGACGACGCCGGTAGGTCGAAGGAACTCCCACGTCACGCCGAGGCCGCCCGCGATCGCCGTACTCTCGAACGCCGCGGCCTCGAGCGGCCCTTCGAGCGTCACGCCGCGACCGGACACGATCACGCGACCGGTCTTCTCCGGTCCGAGGATGTCGGCCTTCAGGGTGACCTCGCCGCCCGCGGCCTTGGCCGTCGCCGTCACGTGGAAGTCCTTGCGCCGCTGGCCCGAGGGCATGTGCGCGCGTCGAAGTTCGAGTCTTCCGTTCACGTCTTCGAGCGTCAGCGGGAACGGCGCGAACCGAAACCGCTCGCCGCCGAGATCGAGATCCAACTCGACCGCCGCCGACACGTCGACCCGGGCTTCTTTGACGATGTCGAGCAGCACGCGATCGAGGACGCCGTCGATCCGGTACGTGTCGAGGAATCCCGCGAATTCGCTGCCCTCGATCGCCGCCTCGAGATCGCGATCGACGGCTACGTTGCGCGCCTCGACCGTCAGGCAGACGTCGGTGTCGCCGTCGACGAACTTCACGTAGCCCGTGGGTCCGCCCGAGCGGGACAACTCGTTGGAACTTCGTATGCGGATCGTCGCCGCGCCGTGCCGACCCTCGATGCCGTCGAAGCGGATGCCGTCCCGATTGACGAAGATCCGGCCGAAGCAATGCTCGACCGCGAGGGGAAAGCCGTTGTAGAGCGGATTTCCCGCCGGCGTCTTCTCTCCCGGTTCGGCGCGCCCTTTGTAGGTCAGCGTCGCGTCGATGAGGTCGATCACCGCCTCCCACACGAACGCCTCGCCGCGGGCGCGCCGCAGCGTGATCGTCGCGTCGCAGGTGCCCCGGGCGTCGAACTCCTCGCGCACGCGGTCGCCGGCCGGACCGAGCGCCTTCCAGATCGCCGGGTCGTCGATCCGCAATCCCTGGACGCGCAGATCGACGTCCACGACCTCGCCGCCGTCCTCGATTTTTCCCGACGCCTTCACTTCGCCGCCCCCGAGCGATGTCGTCACGTCCCGGATGTCGATCCGATTGCCCGAGATCTCGAGCGAGAGATCGATCTTTCCGAACAGATCGTTGATCTGCTCGCGCGTGACGGCGTCGATCGTCTCGGCGCCCGGGACGCTCGCGATGTCCATTTTGACGACGCCACGGAACTCGGGTCGAACGCTCACGTGGCCGGCTTCGACGTTCGGATCCCGGTCGAGGTGCACCGTGAGGCGATGCGGGCCCACGTCGAGGCGCTGCGCGTCGAGTTTCTCGAGCAGCGATGGCGCCAGGATTCCCCGGACGGCGGGTGTCAATCGGAGCTTGTCCCAAAGGGCGTGCAACTCGAACGTCCCGGTGGTCGGGTTTCCCGCGCCCCAGAACGTGATCTCCTCGCCGGGCTCGAGGCTCATGTCGGTCGGAACGAAGCCGCCCTCGACCCGCCACGAGCCGTCGGGGGCGGGGCTCGCGAACGCACGGAACTTCGTCGCCTCGAGCCGGACTCCGGAACGGAACTTCGCCGAACTCGCGTTCGCCTGAAGCCGGAAAACGCCATCCACGATCTCGAGCGCCGGGAGCGGCGCGCTGCGGCTGCCATCGTCCTTCGGTGCGTCGAACGGGAAATCGAGCTCGATGTCGCCGGAATCGGTTTCGTGGACGGAGAGGATCGGATTCTTGAGCACGATCGACGACAGACGGGGGACGCCCGCGGTGAGCGCCAGCACGTCGTGGCGGATCAGGATTTCGCCCGCGAAGAGTCGAGGCTCGGCGTCACCCGGCTTCTGGACGCGCAGATCGACGATCCGTACGCCGTCGAGCAGGTCGACGGTCACGGTCCCGTGGGTGACGTCTCTTCCGAACAGGTCGCTGAGCGCCGACTCCGCCCAGTCCGCGAGCCTCGTCGGCTCGGGGCGAAAGGCGGTTCGGTACGAAAGCACCCCGCCCGCCACAAGGGCGACGAGCAGCACCGGGCGGATGAATCGAAGGCGCACCCGGTAATGTTATCCGGGCCTGCCGGGGGGGACCGGGCGTGGGGGTCGAGTGTTACAAACGACGGCGTGACCCAACCGCACGGTGCCAAGGATGCGTACGCCGCGGCCGGCGTCGACTACAGCGCCATCGATCCGGGCAAGCGGCTCGCCCAAGTGCGGGCGCTTTCGACGGCCGGCGCGCTCCCGGCTCGGGGTGCCAACGAGGTGGGCGAGAGCCGGGGCGAGTCCGCCTACGTCGTCGACGTCGGAGATCGGTATGTCTCGTCCGTGACCGAGGCGCTCGGGACGAAGAACCTCATCGCCGACGCCGTGCGCCTGATCACGGGCCGCAGCCACTACGACACGATCGCACAGGACACGGTCGCGACGATCCTCAACGACCTCGCCACCGTCGGCGGCGTGCCGCTCTCGCTCACGGCCTACTGGGGCACGGGCAGTTCCGACTGGTTCCGCGACGAGGCTCGCATGCGCGATCTCGTCGATGGATGGGCGAAGGCCTGCGTCGTGGCCGGTTGCAGCTGGGGTGGCGGCGAGACGCAGACGATCACCGGCATCATCGACCCGAGCGCGATCAACCTCGCGGGGTCGGCCGTCGGACTCATTCTACCGAAGGCGAGGCTCCTCCTCGGGAGCCGCGTCCGACCCGGCGACGCGATGCTGATCGCTCCCGGCACCGGGCTTCATGCCAATGGCGCGACGCTCGCGCGCAAGATCGCGGGGGAGATTCCCGGCGGATATCGCGCGCCGGTGCCCGGCGACGCGAAGGGACGTTGCTTCGGCGAGGTGCTCCTCGACCCGACGCCGCTCTACGGTCCGCTCGTCGAGGCCCTCCAGACGGCCGGGCTCGAGCTCCACTACGCGGTGCATGTCACGGGGCACGGTTGGCGCAAGTTGATGCGCGGCACCGCGGAATTGACGTACGTCGTCGAGCGCGTGCCGCCGGTGCAGCCGATCCTCGAGTTCCTCCGATCCAGAGCCCGCTTGTCGATGGACGACGCGTACGGCACGTTCAACATGGGTGCGGGCTTCGCGCTCTATCTGCCGGCGGCGAGCACGGCGGACGCGATCCGCGTCGCGAAGCGGGCCGGGTTCGAGTTGATCGCCGCGGGCCACGTCGAAGCGGGGCGCAAGCGCGTCGTGATCCGTCCGCTCGACGTGACGTTCGAGGGTGATTCGCTCCAGATCCGGTCGTAGGCCCGCATCCGGTCGTAGGCCCGCATCCGGTCGAAGGCGACGTCGCCTGCGAGGAAACGCCCTTACCGTGGCGGTGCGGCGTCGTCGTCGGCCTCGTCGGAGGGATCCGAAGGGTCGACGGGACCCTCGTCCGACTCCATGTCGTCGGGAGGCCAGCCGGACGGTGGCGGCGTCGGCGAGGTCGGGCCCGCCGACGTCGAGGCCGACGCGGCCGGGCGGATCGGGAGCGCGGGACGACCATCGACGTAGGTGCGCACGACCCGGCGGCCGAGCCCGCAGATGATCTCGTAGGGGATCGTCTCGGCCCACCCGGCCAGATCTTCGACGCGGATCTCGAGGTCGCCATCGCGCCCGACGAGCGTCACCTCGTCGTCCACTTCGACGCCGGCGATGTGCGAGACATCGACCATCGCGTAGTCCATGCTGACGCGGCCGACGACCGGGGCCATCTGCCCGTGGATCAGCACGTGCGCCTTGTTCGAGAACGCGAATCGGTAGCCGTCGTTGTAGCCGACGGGCAACGTCGCGATCCGGCTCCGCGACGGCGTGCGATACGTGGCGCCGTAGCCGATCGGGGCGCCCTTTCGATGGTCGCGCAGGAACACGATCTGCGTCTTCCACGAGAGCGCCGGTTCGTAGACGCCACGCTCACCCTGCGGGTGGATGCCGTAGACGGCGATTCCCGGGCGGATCAGATTGAACTCCAGCGCCGGGGCCGCGAGGATGCCTCCGCTTGCGAGTGCGTGGAGCCAGCGAGGCTCGATCCGCTCGCGAGACAGTTCGTCGATCACCCGTCGGAAACGCGCCAGTTGCCGCTCGGTCTCTTTGCGACCTTCGGGGCCGGGCGTCGCGAGGTGCGTGCAGACGCCCTCGAGTTCCAGATACGGCGAGCGCTGGATTTCGCGCGCGAGCGCGGGCGCGCGTTCGGGCGCGCAGCCGAGCCTCCCCATGCCGGTGTCGACCTTCAGATGGACCTTCACCTTGGCCGACATCCGCTCGGCGGCCTTGGCGAGCGCGCGCACGCGAAACGCCGTGTGGACCGTGATGCTGATGCCGCCCCGGATCACCTGCTCCATCTCCCCGCGCACGATGGCACCGAGGATCAGGATCGGGCCGGTGATGCCCGCGGCGCGCAGCTCGAGCGCCTCGGTCGAGTCACCGACCCCGAAGGAGGCCACCTGCCCCCGCAGATGCCCCGCGACCGGAACCGCGCCGTGACCGTACGCGTCGGCCTTGACGACCAGCATGACCGACGCACCGCCGGCGGCCGCTTGAACCTTCGCGAGGTTGCGCTCGAGTGCCGCGAGGTTGATCTCGACCCACGTGCGAGCTTGGAGCACGGCCTTGGAACCACCCTCGAGCGGAGTTCGCCCGCACGGTAGGTCGGTAAGGGACGCACCGTCCTTGAGCGGCCGATCGGGAGGGCTTTCGGCCCGATGAGGGTCGATGGGACGGGACGGGCGGTTCTCGGGCGTTGGATTTTCCGCTTCGCTCACGACGAGCCTCCCTGCTTCGCCGCCTTTTCGGCGAGCACCTTCTCGGCCAGCAACTTCTCGGGAGTCGACGGTTGGAGATAGAGCGGCGCAATGGCATCCGCGTCGTCGGTCGTCCCGTTCTCGAATCGTGGCCGCGCCCAAGCGAGCACCTCGGCGGGCGTGACCGGCGGCGTGCGCACGCCGGCGAGGAGCCCGGAAAGCGGTAGCGTCAGGGCCAATCGCTCCGCGTCTTCCCCGACGGCCAGGACCTTCGAGATGGCGCGCTCGTCCAAGTACTGGCGAATCAGCGCCGCCGGGCCACGCGTCGGCTTCTGGAGGCGTTTGGGAAGGGCCAGCGAACCGTCGTCGGACGGGGCGTTCGCCCGGTAGATCGCAAAGAACGCCTCGCCGGAGCGCGCGTCGCGAAGGGAGAGAATTTCTCGGTCGGTCGGTCCGGCCGCGAGCGCGAGGGCGTCGAGGCTCACGATGCCGACGATCGGGATGGTAAGCCCGAACGCGATCGCCTTCGCGGTCGAGACTCCGACCCGCACGCCGGTGAACGAACCGGGCCCGACCTCGACGGCGACGCCTTCGAGGTCGCGCCGCGTAACGCCGAGCCCGGTGAGGAGTCGGTCGATTTCGCGCAGGATGCCTCGCCCGCGCTCGGTGCCGTCACCGAGCGACGCGATCACCGGGGCGGACGCTCCGTCGGCGAATCCCACGGACGCGAAGGGGCCGGCGGTAGCGAGGGCGAGGATTCGCACGAACGGAAGCCTACGGCGTTCTTCGACGGCCCCCGCGGGAAAAGAATCGGGTGCGCGCCAGTCGCGGACCGGCCCGTCCCGGGCCGATACTCGGGGGATGGGCGACGACGCGTTCTTCGGCACCGACGGCATCCGCGACCGCTACGGGGCGGGGCGCTTGTCTCGCGAGAACCTGCCCCGCATCGGACGCGCGCTCGCGTCGTTCGTACGTGCGCGCCTGGGTGCGTCGGCGCGCGTGTTCTTCGGAAGGGACACGCGTCCGAGCGGGACCGCATTGCTCACCGGCATCGCGGAGGGACTCGCGGCCGGTGGAATGGGGTGCGAGGACGGCGGGGTGCTTCCGACCCCCGCGATCGCGTGGTGGACGGCGAGCGGCGGATGCGACGTCGGGGTCGCGCTGACGGCTTCGCACAATCCGCCCGAAGACAACGGCGTCAAGGTGTTCCTCCCCGGCGGCCGCAAGACGACGCCGGAGGACGAGGCCTACCTCGACACACTCATTTCCGCGGCGGCCCCGACCGGACGTCCGGCGTCGCCCGTGGTGCGCGCGGACGCGCTCGAGGCGTACGTCGCGGGCGCGCTGGCGTTCCTCGCACCCGGCGGTGGACTCGACGGTCTCTCGCTGGTCGTCGACTGTG
>JANNRO010000094.1:0-15660 GCA_031401505.1 Planctomycetia bacterium | reverse complement strand
ATCGAGGAAGAGGCGACGCACCCCCGCGCGCTGGATGCGATAGACCGCCCGCGCCGCCAAGTCGACGCGCCGCGGCCCCGGGTGGACGACGGTCACCACCTGCGCCTCGATCAGCGGCTCGCGCCGGGTCACGTCGAGCGTCACGACCGGATTCGCGCCATCGATGCGATAGCCGTAGACCAGCCCCTCAGCGGAGAGCCCGCGTGCGGTCAGGTCGGCCGCGCCCACCGCGACGAGATCAGTCGCGCCCGCGTCGAGCACGTCGAAGCCCGCGTCGGCCCCCACGGCCGCGTAGCCCTCCTCGCGCGTGGCGCCCGCCGACGGGACCGTGAACGGCACGGCGACGTGCCCCCGCTCGGGCACCCACTCGGCCCTCGCCCGCTCGAGCGTCGCGAGCAGCAACACCTCGCCACCCGCGGGCACGCCCTTCGCGAGCGTGATCTCCACGCGACCATCGGCCGTCACGTCGCGCGTGAAACCCGTCGCGACGCCGTTGAGCGTCAATTCGCGCAGATCAAACTCGCGCGGGAAGCGCGGGCTCATGCGGAAGAGCGTCCCCTCGGCCACGCGATAGGTGATGGTCGCGAGCAGCGTCTGGCCGGGCTCGGCGAGGTTCAAGTAGTACGTGCCCGTCGCGTCGACGCGCAGCGCCCCCGGCTCGACGTCGACCGTCACGAGCGCGTCGGCGCGATCGAGCGCGTAGCGCAGAATGCCCTTCGTCGCGGCGTCGGTGCCCGGTTCGTCGATGCGACGACCGCCCTCGACGCGCACCGCTCGGGCATTGACGTCGGCACCGAAGCGCAGCGCCGCGACACCCTGCTGGCGCAACGCACCCGCGACGCGCACGCGCGGGAGTTCGACGCCGGGTCCGGGGCGATAGGCGCGCTCGCCCTCTACCAGCGCCTCGATGCGACCGAGCGTGGCCTTCTCGAGCGCTACCGTCAGCCGAGTCCGGTCTTCCGATCGCGTGAAGCCGGTGATCCCGGCGCCCTCGACCGAGTGAACGGCGAGATCGGCCGGCACGTCGAAGTGCAGCGATTCGGTCGCGGTGCGCAGCACGTCGACCCGCACGACCGCCCGCACCGAGACGACGCCGTCGCCGATCGTGTAGAGCGCCTTCACGTCCGCATCGATGACGGTCGGCCCTTCGGTTCCCTTCGCCGACGGCGCCCACGTCAGGACCAGATGACCGCCGCGCGTCGGCCTCGTCGTGACGACGACCGGTTTCTCGGCGGGTGATTGGACGACGAGCGCGCCCCCCTCGCCTTCGATCGTCGCCCGGACGCCCGCCGGCAGCGTCAGCGCGAGCGCCATCGCGGCCGGATTGGGCAGCCACAAATCGAGCCGGCGCTCGGCGCCGTGGACACTCGGGACGGCCGAGGCCGAAAACGTCACGCGACGCACGCCCGGACCCTCGAGATAGATGCGCCCGAGACCTGACAACTCTTCATAGCGTCCCGGGCCCGCCCCCGCTTCGGACTCGACGCGCACGCTCTCGAGCGCGACTCCGCCCGACGCGAACCCGATCGATCGCGGTCCCTTCGCAAGGCCCTTGACGCGATAGACGATCTCGATGCGCGCGGCACGCTCGTCGGTCAGATCGATCGTGCCCGTGCCCGAGAGTCGCACGACGTCCGCCAGGGGGAGCGCACCGCGGTCGGTCTCGTTCGCCTGCGCCGCGTCCAGCAGCGCGCGGTATTCGTCGTAGCGCAAGAGGATGCTCCGCCCCTGCGCGCGGACCAGCGTGTCGAGCTCGTCGGTCGGAATGTGGACGATGGTCGGGAGCGGAGCCGGCTTCGGGGGCTTCGGAGGCGGAACGGGTTTGGGGGGAAGGGGGACGGGGGAGGGGGGAACCGGAGGAGGCGGCGGCGGGGCGTCGCCCGTCACCGTGGCTGGGCCCCCGAGCGAGCACGCCGCGAGACAAAGCGCCAACGCGGCGTAGGAACGGAGCGTTTTCACGCGCCACCCCCCGCCGGCGAAGCCGGCGGCGCATCGGTCGCGGGGACCGCCGGTTCCTCGGGAGGAGTTCGCCCCGCACGCCCGCCCGCAATGAACGCGATCAAGGACAGCAAACCCGAAATGGCGACCCCGAGCAGCATGACGGTCCACACCGAGGCCCATCCGAGTTCGGCCGGGACGAGGAGGAGCAGCAGCACGATCGCGGGCGCCGCGAACGCCGCCAGCGTCCCGCGTCGGCGACCGGCGAACCGGCGCGCGACCCATCGTGCCCCGACGAACGCCAGGGCGAGCAACAGGAGTCTCAAGAGCAGAAACGCCGTCGGATTCACCGTCGTGACGCTGACCGAACCGGTCCCCACGCGATTGCTGAAGAGATGAGCCGTACCGTCGGCCTGCACCTGGAACGGACTGCCCTTCTCGACGTCCTCGATCATGCGCGCGAGATCGATCGGGCGACCCTGGGGCGCACGCCGGAACAGGCGCGTCACGTCGTTCAACAGGTTGAACGCCCACGAGTCCCGGCGCGCGACGGGTTGGACGTCGCCGCCGAACGCGGTGATCTCGCGCTCGCGCGGCACGTAGACGCGCCACGTCAGCAGATCGCTGGTCACCTTCGACGCCACCGGGCTCGCGACCGTCACGCGTTGGAATAGGAAGCCGCTGCGCACGGTTTCGTGATCGAAGGCCAGCGCCACGAGGAAGGCCTGGTCCTTGCCGAGATTGGCGAGCAGGGGAATGCGTACGGCGCCGTCGTCTCCGCGCCGCGGCGTCTCCGACTTGCCGTCCACGCTGACCGCGCGGATGTTTGCACCCTCGGGGAGGTGGAGTTCCAGGTACTGCCGGTCGTTGTTGCGCACGACGAGGAACGCCTCGGTCGTGGCGCGCCCCTCGGCGGGGATCACCGTGTTCAAATGCATGTGCGCGATCACGACCTCGGCGACGGGCTCGTACTCGTGCTTGGTCACGAGCAGCGCGACCGCGTGCTCGGGGTCGTAGGAGCGGAACGCGAGAAACGTCTCGGGCGCCGCCAGCGAGGTGACGCCCGCGAGTTCGCGCGCGTCGATCTCCTCGCCGTGCTCCACCTTCTCGGTCGCGACCTCGAGCAGCGGATCGCGCCGGACGGCCGCGAAGAGCGTCGAATTGGGCAGCGGCTTCGCGTCGAGTCCGATCGGCACGAAGACCGGCACCGCGACGCGGCGGGATTGCCCCGCGACGAGCGGCGTCTCGGGGAGATCGTCCACGACGAAGACCGCGTCGATGCGCCCCTGGCGCGGCGCCGCGAGTTTCAACGTCCACGTCGTGCGCGACGGCTTCCAATCGGCGGCGGCACCCGCGGGCTTGGCTTCGGCGACGGGGCTCGCGAGTTCCATGCCGGCCTGCTTCGTCGCCAAGTGCACGCGTCCCGCGAGCTCGACGGGCCCACGGAAACGAAACGTGTCGACGCCGCGGAACTGGACCTGCCAGACGAGGCGGACGTCGAGACGCGTGCGATCGGGCTCGAGTTTCACGCCCGTCTCGACGGATGCGGTGACCGTCGCGGCCTTGCGCTTGATCGCGAGCGAGAGACCGATCGGGCCCTCGCGGTGTTCGAGCCGTTGGGCCAGCGGCAGCGGCGGATTGGGGAGGCCCGAAGGCTCGATGGCCGCGGGCGCGTCGGCCTCGAGCGTCGTCAGCCCGGTACGCGAGAGCTCGCGTCGATCGAGCGATGCATCGGATTGGATGGCGATGTAGCCACGCACGTGCTGCGCGGCGCGCACGCGCACCAGCGGGACGTCGATCGTGACCTCCTTGCCCTCTTCTTCGGGGACGACGAGCGCGACGCGCCCCTCCACGACGATCGTGACGCCGCCGAGCAATCGGTCGCGAAACGCGACCTTCAAGACGTCGGAGAGCGCGGCGCCCGGGACCCGCGTCCAGTCGTCGAGTTCGGCGCCCGCCACCTTCACTTCCGTCACCTCGAACGCCGTCGGGAGATCGAATTCGACGCCGAAGATGCCCGCGCGTTCGACGACGATCTGCGCGACGACGCGCGCGTCGATGCCCTCGGGGCGGAGTCCGACGCGATTGCCGATCGTGGCCGAAACGCGGGGCGCGAGCGCCTCGACCGCCGCCGTGATGACGCCCAGCCGACCGGTATGACGCCAACCGAACGCCTTGCCGGGCAGCGCGCCCTTCAACGGATCGGGGAGGGCCGAGAGATCGATCTGAACCAGTCCGGGCGTCGCCCGCGGATCGACTTTGACACCCTCGGCCGTGCGCAGGCGCAGGAAGCCGGTCTCGCGCTCGAGACGCTCGATGCCCACCAACGGGAGCGGGATCTCGGCGGGGAGCGCCTTGACGGCGTGCTCGAGCCCGACCTTGATCGTCCAGTTCTCTTTCACGGGTTCGCGCAGCGAGACCTCGATCCGGTCGCCCTTTTGGCTCCGCTCCCAGATGCGGATGCCGTTGCCCTCGACGTAGAGGACGACCGCGTCGGCGGGAACGGCGAGCGTCAGCGCATCGAGCGGCGCGCGGAGAATGTTGATCGCCGCGACGAATTCGGTGCGCACGACGCCGCGATCGACCAGCACGTCGGTCGTCTCGGCCGCGAAGACGAGCGGATCGACCTGGACGCCGTCACCTTGGCGGCGACGCCAGGTGATGCGGACGTCGGAGACGGGGCCCAGGAACGCGAGCAACTCGGTCGAGCCGTCGGACGTCGTACCCGTCGAGCCCGCGAGCCGGGGCGTCACTTCGACGTCGGTGTCGACGCCGGGAACGCGGAGCGAGAGGCGCGCCAGCGGCACCGGGGGCAGCGACATCGAGACGACGTGCGTATCGCCCGAGAGAGGAGCGCCGACGCGGAAGACCATGTCGAGTCGGCGCGGGCCCTTGCCCTCGATCAGGAGGTCGTAGCCCTTCTCCGTGGGCACGAGCAGCGCGGGTTCGCCGCCGATCGTGGCCTTCTCGATGCCGACGCCGCCGAAATCGAGCGCGATGCGCTGCCAGCCCGCCGTCAGGACGTCGAACTCGATCTCGGCGGTGAACCGCAGCCCCTCCCCCTCGACGACCCCGGTGTACACGGCCGAGCGAACCGCCGCGGCGACGGGCGCTTGCGACGGATCGTCGGGCACCCGATACGCGCGGTCCCAGAGCGCGCGGAACTCGGTGTAGGGGACGAAAACGCCCTGGCCCTCCTTCTCGAAGACCTTCTGCAGATCCCGAAAGGGAACGTAGATCTTGTGAATCTCGGGGGACGCGGGCGTCGCGGAAGCCTCGGGTGGCTTCGAGCCATCGGGCGCCAGGAGCGTTCCAGGAGCGGGCGCCGCGGGCGCGGGTGCCGCGGCCGGCGGGTCTTCGGCGAGCGCCACGGCGGTGGCGAAACACACGACAATCGGGGCGACGAGGCCCGCGACGAAGATCGATCGCATCGGATTCGCCTCCCAAAGGACACGCAAGCGCGGCGCGCGGCGCATCGTAGGTGAATTGGACGTGACCCGGCGCCCCGGGTTCCCGAACTTCGGGGGCAGGGGATGGCTCCGCCGTCGGCCCCCGCACGTGCGACCCACGCGCTACGCACACCGGACGCGGTCGAACGTGGCGCCCGACCACCCGATTACGGGCATTCGGACCGTCGCCCGATCAGCGACTGAGCGGGTAGAAGAGCTGCCCTCCGCCCGAGGTGAACGGGACGAGTACGATGGGAGTCGTGATGCCGTCCGACCACGTGATGGTCACGTCGAAGAGACTGTCGGCCTGGAATGCATCGAACCCGAACGTTTCCCGGCCGCCCTGCCCGACGTTTACGACTTCGACGCGATCGGCGAGCAGCGAGATATCGAAGTAATCGAATTCGAACTTCGTGATCGAGTTCGGCGAGTTCTGGTCGACCGCAAATTCGATCGTCAGGTAGGCGCCGCCGACGCCCCCCCCACCCCCGCAGCCTCCGAGCGCGAACGGGATCGAGAGCGCGACCATCGCAAGCAACACGCGCATCGAACGACCGATCGAAGTCTGCATCGAAGCCTCCGGCGGAAACGCCCGCGCCGATTCTACGCGGCGTCACCCCTCCCCGCGCCCCTCCCCGGATGACGCCCGCGGTGCCGGACCGCGGCTCTCGACCCGGCCCTCAACGCCTGGCCGGACGATTGCGGCCGTCGGAAGCGACCGGTCCGGCGCGAACGGGGCCATACTGTGCGACGTGCCCCGGAGGGCTCGATGCCGGAACGCCGACTCGCCGCCGTGATCCTGCTGTTGGTCCTCGCCGCGTGTGGCGGGGGCGGTGGCAGCAGCGGCGGTGCACCGCCGCCGACGACGATCACGCTCGAGATGGGGCTCGTGGCCTCGACCGTCTCGACCCGCAAGACCGTGACGATCGCGAACACCACGAACACCGCGGCGACGGCGCTCGCCGGTCCGGCCACCGGGCCGTTCGCTCTCGACCCGACCGACCTCCCCTCTTCGGTCCCGCCGAACGACTCGATCGAACTCGGCGTCATCTTCTCGCCCGTCGGCACGGGAGACGCGGCGGGATCGGTGACCGTCGTGCTCGATTTCGGCGGAGGCGTCGTCGTCGATCATCCGGTCGACGTCACCGCGACGGCGGAAGCCGTCCGATGGACCGTGTTGACGCCCGCGCTGGCGTTCGGCGAGGTCCTCCTCGGCACGACGCGCACACGCGTGGCCCGTGTGCGCAACGATTCGACGACCAGTCCGGCGTCGCTTTCGAGTGCGTCGCTGCCCGCGGGCGATTTTTCGATCGTCGGCGCGCCGTTCCCGACGCCCTTTCCGATGACCGTCGCGCCCGGTGGCGAAGCGAACCTCTCGATTGCCTACGCCCCGACCTCGGTCGGCGCGTTCGCGGGTCCGATGATGCTCGGGGAAACCGACGCCGGCGGCCCGCTCGTCGTCGCGCTCTCCGCCACGACCGGCGGCGCCGTCGTCACCGACTACGGCACGAAGACGCTCGACGCCAATCGGCGTACGCCGGTCCTGACGGTGGACGTGCCGGCCGACGCGATCTCGCTGTCACTCGAGGGCGTGATGACGGCGGGCAACGTGGGCGGGCTGGCCGAATTGATCGGACCCTCCGGCAAGGTCTACGAAAACACGTCGTCGACCGGTGCGTACGTCTGGATTCCCGGCGACGAGGTGTTCTCGCCGACGATTCCGAACTCCGACCGCACCGACGTCCAATTGGAGCCGGGCGGCGGCACGTACTCGTTCCGGCTCTTTCGGTTCTCGGGCGGCGCGACCACCATGAACGTGCGGGCGATCGTCGAACGGCGTCCGGGCGACACCGGCGCGGTCGGCAGCCTCGACCTCGACGTCTGGCTCGCGAAGGTGATCACGCCCAAGGCCTCGACCGCCACCAACGACTCGCGGCTCCAGGCGACGCTCGCGACGATCGATTCGATCCTCGCGCAGTCGGGCATCCGGCTGGGCGACATTCGCTATCACGACGTCACCGACGCGACCTACGACGACGTGACCAACGCCGAGTTCGGGCCGATGCTGAAGCTGACCTCGGCCGAAGCCGACCCCCGACTGAATCTCTTCTTCGTCCGCACGGCCCTGGGCGGCGGCGTGCTCGGCGTGTCGTCGTCGCTCGCGGGCCCGCGGCGCAACGGCACCGAGTCGTCGGGCGTGATGAGCCTCTACGACGGCGGCTACTCGTCGTCGTTCATCGGACTCGTCGCCGCGCATGAGATCGGCCACTTTCTCGGGCTCTACCACACCGTCGAGTCCGACGGCTCGCACGACTTCGTCGATGACACGGCCGACTGCCCCGCCACGGGAACGAACGGCGCGTGCCCGACGTCGGGTGGCGGCTATCTGATGCATTGGCAGGCGGTCGGCGGAACCGACCTCACGCAGGGGCAGTCCCGCGTGATCCGGGGGCACCCCTGCGTGGCCGCCGACCTCGTCCCCGGTACCGCGCTCGTCGCCGCGTCGTTCGCCACCACGTTCGATCTTCGTGCGCAGGCCCACGAAGCCGCACGGCTCGAGGGCGGGCCCGACGGCGCCTGGTGCGCGACGTGCGCACGGTGCCGCGCCGCGAAGGGGAGATAGGCCTCGGTCCGACCGTCTCGAATCCGCGACTCAGGCCGACGCGCGCTCGTTCATCTCGGCGATCTCGCGGATCTCGTCGGGATCGATGTCGGGCCCCGGCGAGCCATCGATTCTCGGGTCGCCCACTTCGTCGCGGGGATCGGGTGCGAGTTCGGAAGGAACGAACAAGCTGCGGACGGCGGCACACAGCGTCGCGATGGCGAGGGCGCCGGCCGCAACGTAGAGCCCGACGGCCGGAACGGATTGGGCCGCGTCCACGTCGAATCCGCACGCGATGACGCCGACGAGGCCGAGCGAGCCCACGAGCGACGCCCGCCAGGCCCGACGGGGGCACTGCGAGGCGAGCGTGACGGCCGCGGTCACGACGCCGATCAGGAGCATCGCGACGGTCGGATGCGGCACGACACCCAGCGACGACGAAGCGAATCCGGCAACCACGAGTTCGGCGCCCCGCAACGTCGCGCCGTCGGCTTCGCGCACGAGCGGAAGTGCCGCGAGACCAGTGATCGCGACCACGCTCAGCGCGCGGGCGATCGGGCACGGGCCGGTGAGTCGAAGCGACATGGGGGTTTCCTCTGCCGGCACGACGATCGTGCCCACAGAAGAGATCGCGCTCACGACCGGAACTTGCCTGCAAATCTCTCCGCCCGAACGAACGACTCCGCGCGGACACGGCCGCCCACGGGGCGTCACCCCCGCCGTGCGATCACTTCGCGGGCTTGCCGGTGTCGGGACTCGTGCCGTCGCCCGCCTTGCTCTTGGGACCGCCGCCCTCGCGCCCGCGACGTTCGGCAGCCGCCTGGAAGTCGAAGCCCTTCTCGTGCTCTTTCCACCACTTGCGCATCTCGTCCGGGTCGTGGCCGACGTCGGCACCCGTTGCGTAGAAGAACGCCTCGCGCGCGATGCGACGCCGGTAGCCCAATTCGTCGCCCCGGCCCAGTCGCCCGCCGCTCGAGCGGAACTGGATGATCTCCTCGATCGCCTCCTTGGAGGGGAGGTTCGCGATCGCCCGCAGTCGAAGCGAGAGTTCTTCCGAGGAGACGTCGACCCCCGTCTCCGCCGAGAGCGCCTTCAACGACACGGGTTGTGCGAGATCGTGGAGGGCCGCAATGACTTTCATGCGCTCGGGGTAGTCTTCGTCCTTCTTCGCGATGCGCTCGAGACGCGCGGCGATGGCGACGGCCGCCGCCTTCCTCGCCACCTCGCCGGTGCGCGCAAGGAGGGCGGTGAGAGCCGCCGCGCGGATGCCGGCATCGGCATCACTCAGTGCCTTCGAGAGCGCAGCGGTGATCAACGGATGCTGAACCTTGGCCGATTCCGCGAGCGCCGTCTTCTTCACGTCGGCGTCCGCGGACCTCATCCGCTCGGCGAGCGCCGCTGCGGCCTTCTGCGCCTCGGCGGCGGCGGCGTCGGACGCCGCGTCGGCTCGCGCCGCGCGCGGAGGGTCTACGAGCGCGAGTGCGGCAAGACAGACGGCCAACGAAGCGAAGCCCTGAATGCGCATGAACTCCTCCGGTCGTGCCCTTGGAACCCGCCCGATCGCGCGCGGTTTCGCACCGACTTCTCGGTCGCGTCGGGCACGCCGAAACGACGTCCCGGAGTCCCCGCGGCGCGGGCGTGGCATCCGTCGGGTACGTTCGCTTCGTCGTCCGCCCTTCTACCGACGTCCGTCGACCGGCATCAGGGCGACCGGAGTCACGTGCCTGCCATGATCGAAGTCGGAAAGCCCGCCCCGCCCTTTTCGGTCGTCGACGAACGCGACACGCCGGTCACCGAGCGCGACCTTCGAGGACGATTCACCGTCCTCTACTTCTATCCCCGGGACGACACGCCCGGCTGCACGGTAGAAGCCTGCGAGTTCACGGCCTCGATCGCCGACTTCGAAGGCATGGACGCCCGCGTATTCGGCGCGAGCCCGGACACGCCCGCGTCGCACGCGGCGTTCATCGCGAAGCACAGGCTTCAAATTCGCCTGCTCTGCGACCCCCTTCACGTGTTTCTCGCCGCCTACGGCGCGTGGGGCGAGAAGGTGCTCTACGGTAGGAAGTCGATCGGCGTCATCCGTTCGACCGTCATCATCGACCCGGCGGGCATCGTCGTTCACCGCTGGGCCAAAGTGGCGGCCAAGGGGCACGCGGGCTTCGTACGAGACAAACTCGCGGAATTGAAACGCGCCTCGCAGACCCCGAAATCGGGCGCCGAGAAGGCCGCCAGGACGAGGCTGACGACGAAGAAGCCGACGAAGACGACAACGAAGAAATCGTCGTAGGCGGGCTCGTCTCGGGGCGTCGCGTCTCCCTGGATTCACTTCGGGGTCGACGAACCCGAGCCGGAGTCCCCCGCCGCCGCCGCGCCCCCGTTCCCGTTGCGCGCGAATGCGCCGGCGCCCCCGGTCGCAATGGCCTCCCCGCCCTCGCCCCCGGCACCTCCCGGCGCCTTTCCGGGTGCACCGTCGGTCGCCCACGCGTACGCGAAGCCGAGCGGCGCCGTCACGGTCAGGTTTTGCCCGTGCCCGGACGTGCGGGGAAACGGCAGCGCCATGCCCCCGATCACGATCACGAACCCGGCTGATCCGTCCGACACGTTGAAGTCGGCGCAGTCGGGCGACTTCTCGTCGGCATCGGGGCCGAACGCCACGACGAACGAACCGTCCGCTGATCGAAACACGATCCCGAGGCCGTGTTTGACCGGTTGAATCGTCGGGGGAATGCGCTTGCCGGGGCGTTTGGGGTCCGGCTTGCCGGCGCGGAATTCGACGGCCTCGCCCTTGATCCCGTTCAGGTTGCTGCCGAGCACGGCCTTGCGCACGCGCGCGCGCAGGACGTCGAGTTCGGGCTCCGATTTCGCGAGCAGCAGCGCCTTCAAGTAATTGAAATGGATGCGCGCATCGGCGGAGGGGTTCAGCTTGATCGCGTTGTCCACGACGGGATAGACCGCCGGACCCATCGACAGGATCGCCCGTCGCGCCCTTTCGCAATCGACCCTCGCCTTGTCGGCCTCTGCGTTCGTCGTCTCGCCTTCGCCCACCCGGATCACCGCATTCTTCAGGATCACGTCGATCTGCTTCTGAGTCGCGGCGCGCGTTTCGTCGGTCAGCGCGTCGACTTCGCCGAGCGACTTCCCGTCGGCGCCGGCGAGCGGCGCATCGATCGAGAAACCGAACGCGCAAGCGAGCAGGGCGAGCGACGCCGCGACGAACCGCACGGAGGTCTTCATGGCCGACATTCTACGGAGTCGCCGGGTCGGGTAGCGTCCGGGCATGGTCGCCGTGCCCCCGATCCCGGCAGACGGGTCCCCGGTCCCCGGTCTGCCCCCCCTGGTCGACACGCATTGCCACCTCGCGTGGGACGCGCTCAAGGCCGACATCGACGACGTCGTCGCGCGAGCCCGCGCCGTCGGCGTCGAGCAGATGGTCGTCGTGGCGACCGACTCCGCGACCGCCGAGGCGAGCGCCGATATCTGCAACGGTCGCCCCGGACTCTTCCCGACGACGGGCATCCATCCCAACGACGTGCCCGAAGACTTCGCGACGGAGTGGGCCCGCATCGAAACGCAGGCCCGTTCGGGACGGTTCGTCGCGATCGGCGAAACGGGTCTGGATACCTACCGCGATGCAGTGCCGCTCGAACGCCAGCAGGTCTCGTTCCTCGCCCACGCACGCCTCGCCCGCGAACTCGACCTGCCCGTGATCGTCCACATCCGCGATCGGGAGGGCAGCTTCGCGACCTACTCCGTCGTCGCCGAGCTGCTGGGAGAGGTGTCGGGGGTACGGGGCGTCATCCACTGCTACACGGGCGACGCCGCCCACGCGCAGCGCTATCTCGATCTGGGATTCCACGTCTCCTTCAGCGGCATCCTGACGTTTCCGAAGGGCGAGAACGTGCGCGAGGCCGCGCGACTCGTGCCGATCGAGCGGGCGCTCGTCGAGACCGACGCCCCGTTCCTGGCCCCCGTCCCCCACCGGGGCGCGCGCAACGAGCCGGCCTACGTGGCGGCGACCGCGAGGCGGCTGGCCGAAATCAAGGGGCTGTCCGAAGCCGACGTCCGCCGGATCACGACGCGCAACGCGCGGGCGCTGTTCCGCCTGCCCGATCCGTCCGCCGCCGGCTGATCGACGGCGTCGGACGCGGGCCCCGGCGTCCGATCGATCCGCGGTTCGCTCGACGTGAACGTGACCAATGCCTGCGCCGCGAAGTGCACGTTCTGTCCCCACAATCATCGTCCCCGCACTCATCGTCCCCGCACTCACGACGAGTGGGTGATCCAGGGGCACGATCTCGCGCGCGGGGGCGACCCATCGATCGAGGAGATCCTCGCGGGCGTCGACGCCGGGGCGTGCCGACGGCTCGCCGAACGGGACCTGAGGGTCGAGTACCGCGGCTGCGTGCTGGACGAACTTGGATCGACGCGGGCGCGGCGCGACGTCAGGCCTCCCGGTCGCCGGATGAGTTTCGACGCGAGGAAGCCTTGCGCGACCCCCGCCTCCCGGGTACCCACGTCGCGATGAACCCCGCCCCCGCCGACCGATCCGACGCCGTCGCCGCCGCCGATCGGGAGATCGCGGCCTTCACGCACGGCTACGAGGCGCTGCGCGAGGCGATCTCCCGCGTGATCGTCGGCCAGCGTTCCGTCGTCGACGCGGCCCTCGTCACGCTCTTCGCGGGCGGGCACCTGCTGCTCGAAGGGGCCCCCGGAACGGGCAAGACGCTCCTCGTCCGCACGCTCGCCAAGGCGCTCGAGTTGTCGTTCGGCCGCATCCAGTGCACGCCCGACGTGATGCCCGCCGACATCGTGGGCACGCACTGGGTCGCGGAAGAGGGCGGACGTCGCGAGTACCGCTTTCGTCCGGGCCCCGTTTTCGCCAACGTCGTGCTCGCCGACGAAGTCAACCGCGCGACGCCCAAGACGCAGAGCGCGCTCCTGGAGGCGATGGAAGAGCGGCAGGTGACCGTCGGCGGCGAGACGCTGAAGCTCCCGTCGCCGTTCCTCGTCCTCGCGACCGAGAATCCGATCGAGATGGAGGGCACCTACCCCCTCCCCGAAGCGCAACTCGACCGGTTCCTGTTGAAGGCGCTCGTGCCGCACCCGAGCGCCGCCGAGATGGAGACGATCCTCGATCGCAACGCGGGCGCCACGATTCCCACGATCTCGCCGATCCTCGACGGCCCTCGCGTCCTCGCGATGCAATCGCTCGTGCGCCGCGTCGTGCTCGGCGACCGCGTCAAGTCGTATGTCGCACGCCTCGTCGAAGCGACACGTCCCGACGCGCCCGATCCGGCGCCCAAGGTGAAGCGATTCGTGCGCTTCGGCGCGAGCCCGCGGGCGGCGCTCGCCCTCGTTCTCTCGGGCAAGGTGTCGGCGCTCGCCGCGGGCCGGGGACACATCGCGCGCGAAGACGTGCGCGCGTTCGCCGCGTCGGCGCTGCGTCATCGACTCGTGTTGAACTTCGAAGCCGAGGCCGAGGGTGTCACGACGGAAACGATTCTCGCCGACGTGCTCGAACACGTGGGCGCGGGATAGCGCGCCGATTCCGCGAGAACTCCGCGCAGAGGGCCGGGCTTCACGTCGCGTTCATGGTCGGAAGGTTGATGGACCGAGCGGCCCCGCCTACGATCGATCCCAGACCGGTCCCCGGAGGATTTCGACCTCCGCAAGTTCCGGCCCCCGGAAGGTTCGACCCCCGCAGGTCGAAAGGCAGCCCATGAAGCTCGAGAAGCGCCGCTACGACGATGTCGTGATCCTTCGGTTCGTCGGCGAATTCGACGCGTCCAACATGCAGACGTTCACGCCCAAGATCGACCAGATGATCGAGGCCGGAGACCGCCAGATCGTCCTCGACCTGTTCGCGTTGAAGTTCGTCAATTCCTCGGCACTCGGCTACCTGATCAAGGCGAACAAGCGGGTCAAGGAGTTGGGCGGCGACATGGTCATCGCACGCCCGAGCAAGTTCATCTCGAAGACGCTCTCGACGCTCGGCCTCGACACCGTCTTCGCGGCGTACCAGACCGTCGAGGACGCCATCCTTCGCTTCAAGAAGGGCGAGTCGATCGGGAAAATCGACCTCTCGAGCGCGGCGTACGACGAGACGCTGACCGGTGCCGTGCCGATCCTCTTCCGCAAGGCCGACGACGACACGCTCCCGCCGAACCAGGTCGGGCGCATCGTGACGCTCTACGAGGATGGTCTCCTCTTCCGCTACGAGCCGACGTCCAAGGGCGGTCGCGATCCCGTCGAGAAGGATCTCGTCGCGGGAACGAAGTTGAAGATCAAGTTCCGCCAGCCGTTCGCGGTCAAGGACCACTACTTCGAGATGGCCTCGAACATCATCCAGGTGACGACGCTCTCGGGCCCCGCCGACGGTGGCGACGAAGGCGTGCTGGCGGTCAAGGTCCGCTACGAGCGGATCAAGGAAGCCGATCGCAAGAGCCTGCAACAGTTGGTTCGCGATCTGGACACGTGGAAGAGCGAGATCTCCTCGAAGTAGCGTGTCCGGTCAACCTGCGGTCGATTTGATCGGCCCCACGACGCGACGGACGGGAAAGTCGTCGCCGACGCGGACGTCGTCGAAGTGTCCCCAACGGGCGAGACCGTCGTCCGAATGCGGCTCGAGCAGGTACGTCGCGAGGTTGGCCCACGGCTGTGCCATCGGGACGATCACGTCGCCCGCGCGCGCGTCGAACGTCTCGCGCCTTGCCTCGACGCGAAGTACGGTCTCGGTGCGGACCGCCGTGCCGACGTCGGGGCTCGCGGTCGGTTCCTTGCCGATCACGCGGTAGGTCTCGGTCGTGTAGCGGACCGCGTCGCGAAGCACGTGGGTGGTCAGCCGATGGCTCACGAGCTTTTCGAGGACCGCTGTCCGCTCCCGAGGCACCAGATACGCGTAGGGACGATCGACGCTCACCACCGGGTCGTAGCGCCCGAAGAACGGCACGCGGTAGACCGTCCGCTCCCGACCGGGCACCGTCCGCGCCTTCGTGCTCGCGAGATCCCACCCGTCGAGATCGACGTCCATCAGACGGGCGCCCGGGTGTCGAAACGCGAGATGGCCGACCGAGTCGCGAACGGGCGTCCCGTAGTCGATCCCGATGGGATCGGGGGCCCGGGGGTTCCCCCCGCGCGCGACGATGTCCGCGCGCGCGCCATTGACCAACGAGACGATCTCGGGCCCGCGCGCCGCCGTGCGCGCGATGATCTCGCAGAGGATCGCCGACGTCACGTCGCAGCGCGTGCGGAAGTCGACGTAACTGTACGCCTCGAGCAGCACGTCGATTCCGCCGAGCAGCCCGCGGTAGTGGCTCCCGTAGCGCGACAGCGGCGGATACGACTCCCAGCCCGACGCGGGATCCGCCTGGTCCTTGAAGTTGCCGTAGAACCACGTGCGAAAGCCGGTGCGCGCGAAGAGCGAAGCCGAGACGTCGGGCAGGAAGTGATCGCGCGCGAAGACCGCAGGGCCCGCGGGGCACGAGAGCACGTTGCGCGACGTGTCGAACGTCAGGTCGTACCCGTGAATCGAACCGTCGGTCGTGTGGCAGTCCACGACGACGTGGGGCATCCAGTCGAAGAGCAACTTCGCGAGGTGCCGCGTCTCGAACGCCTTCGCGCGCGGACTCCGCGGGTGCGCGTGCTCTCGATGGGGGCGAGCGGGCTGGG
>JANNRO010000093.1:0-7409 GCA_031401505.1 Planctomycetia bacterium | reverse complement strand
TCACGAACGTGATCTTCGGGAACTGGGCGATGTTGAAGAAGTCGGGGGATCGCAAGTGGGCGTCCCGGTCCTTCGAATTCGTGTCCACGCTTGTCACCTTGATCTCGACGTTGACCGACGAGCCCGCCAGGTTGGCGTCGTCGAGGACGACGGAGCCGGAGAATTCGTTGAATCGGCCGTACGTGAATCCCGCATTTGCATGATGGATGCGGAAAATGACGGAGGAGTGGACCGGGTCGATGGCCCACGTCGTGCCAGCGGCGGACGCCGTCGACGTGACGACGACGGCGGAAAGGACGAGGGCGGCCGAGATCTTCGAAACCAACGCGCGAACGCTCATGCGGGAGACTCCGGTAAGAGGGGAAGCGCCGATCGTACGGTTTGCGCGAGGGTCACACTTCAAGTTCAAAACGTGCCCGGGCGATCGAGTCGGGCGGAAGAGGTCGTTCGGACGCAAGTCCCGTCGCCCCTTCGACTTCCGCGCGCGCGGCGGACCGCGCCCTACCTCGGGGGCAGGATCGCCGCGATCGGATCGGGGGCGCCCTCAGGGCATGCGACGAAGTTCGCATAGGACGCGAATTCCCCGACGCGCGCCACGTCGAAGGGGACGAGGCCGCGCCGTCGCAAGAGGAACGTGCGGTACCCGACGGCGCGCAGGAACTCGATGGCCCCCGAGAGCGTTCGGCCCGCCGTCAGCCATGGCGCGTTGTACTCGAATTGGAGTACGCCGACCGCGCGGCGCGCGAGCAGACGCCTCGCGCCCTCGATGACGAACGCGTCGTAGCCCTCCGCGTCGATCTTCAACAAGTCGATGTGTTCGACGCCACGACGCGCCATCTCGTCGTCGAGCGTGACGATCGGCACCTCGCGCGCAACGGCGCCGGGCGTGCTGAAGCCCGCGACCACGCTCGACGTGACGCCGCCAGCCGGTTCCTCGTAGAACGTGATCGTGCCGGGCACGGCCCCGCACGCGGCCTCGACGACTTCCACGCGTGCGTCCGCGGCATATCGAGCACGAAGCGCCGTTGCGGCGCTGCGCGACGGCTCGAACAGGATCGCGCGGGAGCCGTGCGGCGCGGCCGCGAGGAACATCGCCGCGTACTTTCCGACGTTGGCGCCGACGTCGACCAGGCACGTCGCATGCGGCGCGACGGCCTGGACGAGTCGCGCCTCGCCGTTCAGGGCGGGATCGAGGCCGTCCGACATCGAGCGTGCGACGACCGATGCGGCCTGATTGCGCACCTTCAGCGCCATCCAGACGAAGAATCGCGAACGGGACACGAGTCGGTGGATCGCTCCGACGACGCGAGAGGCGAGGCTCGGCATGGGAGGTCGATGACCCGTTGGGCGAGGGCTGCCCGCAAACGGGCGATCCTACCTGCGCGCGAACGCATCCCGGACCCGGTCGCGCTGGAGCAAAAATGGGCCGCCGCCGCGATCGCGGCGACGGCCCGGGCAGGTCGACAACCAGGAGAAGCGACCGAGCCGTTGGAGTTACTTCGGAAGGACGACCGAGTCGATCACGTGAATCACGCCGTTCGACGTCACGATGTCGGCCGCGACGACGTTCGCGCCGTTGACCGTCACCCGTCCGCCCGTGCGCACGATCGCGAGCTTGCGCCCCTCGACCGTCGCGACCTCGATCGCCTTCTCGGGCAGATCGGTCGAGAGCGTGCGCCCGGCGACCACGTGGTAGGTCAGGATCGCCTTCAACTTCGCGGGATCCTTCAGCAACGCCTCGACCGTGCCGGCGGGGAGCTTCGCGAACGCCGCGTCGCTGGGCGCGAAGACCGTGAACGGGCCGGCCCCCTTCAACGTGTCGACCAGACCCGAGGCCTTGACGGCGGCGACCAACGTCTGGAACGTGCCGGCCGCAACCGCCGTGTCGACGAGGTCCTTGCGCGGCATCAACACGGTGTCGATCACGTGGATCACGCCGTTCGAGCACACGATGTCGGCGATGACGACGTTCGCGTCGTCAACCGTTACACCGTTCTTCGACGTGCGCAGCCACACGCTCTGGCCCTCGACGGTCTTGGCCCACGTCATCTTCGCGACGTCGGCAGCCATCGCCTTCGCCCCGACGACGTGATACGTGAGCACGGCCGTCAGCGCGGCCTTGTCGGCGACGAGCGCCTTCAACGCATCGGCCGGGATCTTCGCGAACGCGTCGTCGGTCGGCGCGAAGACCGTGAACGGGCCCGGGCCCTTCAACGTCTCGACGAGGCCGGCCGCCTTGACCGCACCGACGAGCGTCGTGAACTTCCCGGCACCTACGGCCGTATCGACGATGTCCTTGGCGGCAGGCGAGGTCATCGGTGCGCCCATCCCGTCGCCGCCAATCGCGGGAACGGAGAAGGCAGCGAGAGCAGCGGCGACGGACACCGCAGAGAGAGTGGCGAAGCGCTTCATGAGTCGAACTCCAGGGGGGCATGAGAGGTGGGACAGGGAACGAGGGGGACGGTACGGCCGGATCAGGGTCGATACGGTCGATTTACACAGCCTTAAATCGACCAAATCGACCGAATGACCATCCGAGGCAAGGTTCGGGGGCCCCGCGCATCCCCCGGCTAGTCGCGTGGCCGACAGGGACGGCAACGCGCGGAGGTTCGCGATGCGAACTCACGGCGCGTACTTGCTCGGAGCGGCACTCTGCCTCGGGGGCTTCGGGGGCCTCGGGGGCTGCGGAGGGGGCGGCGGCGGAGCGGGCGGAGGCGGATCAGGAGGGGGCAGCGGGGGCGGCGGCTCGGGCCCGATCACCGGCCTTCACTACGCAGCCCCCGTCGCCACCTACGAGAGCAGCGTCGCCGCGGCGCCCAACGCGCCGATCTACGGCGGATCCCCCGCCACGCTGTGGACCGTCGAACCCGATTTGCCGACGGGTCTCGCGCTCGATGCCGCGACGGGCGTCGTATCGGGGACGCCGTCCGCGTTGTCCGCGACGACGCCCCATTGGGTCACGGCGACCAATCCCTTCGGGCAAGCGACGACGTCGATCGACGTCGCGGTGGTCGCAAGCCTTGCCGACAGCCTCGCGCCGAAGGCGCTCTACTCCGACGACGACGTGAGGCACCTGCTGTCGCGCACACACTTCGGCGGGACGGCGGCGGAGGAGGCGACGGTCAAGGCCGTCGGCCTCGCCGCGTACGTCGACGCGATGGTCAACCCGCCGACCGAACCCGCGCTCGAGGCGGAGGCCGAAAAACAGCTCTGGAACAAGAACGACGCGCCGGGGCTGGAGGGCGCGTTCCCGCAGCACGACCAGCCGGCCCGTTGGTGGCTCCACCTGATGATCGGCACGGGGCACCCGTTCCGCGACGAACTGGCGCTCTTCTGGCACGACCACTTCGCGTCGAGCACCGCGCCCGTCGATTCGTCGCAGACGGGCTGGATGGTGACCCAGATCAAGCTCCTGCGCGGAGGGGGCGCCGAAAATCTGCGCGATCTCCTCGTCGCCATGTCGCGCGACTGGATGATGCTCCAGTGGCTCGACGGCGTGCTCAACACGAAGGAGGCGCCCAACGAGAACTACGCCCGCGAGTTCTGGGAGCTTTTCACGCTCGGCGCCGACAACGGCTACACGCAGGCCGACATCGAAGAATCGGCTCGCGCCTTCACGGGATATCGCAAGCGATACGAGGTCGGGAGCGCGCTCCAGATCGCGGAGTTCGACCCGCTCCGACACGACCCGACCGCGAAGACGATCTTCGGGCACGTGATCCCGGGACAGTCGGTGACCGACGATGTCGCGGCCGTCGTCGACCTGACGCTCGCGCATCGACCTGCCGCCGAGTTCATTTCCCGGCGTCTGATCGAGCACTTCGTCGAGCGCACGCCGTCGGACGCGCTGGTGTCGGCGTTCGCGAACCTCCTGCGGGACGCGAACTGGGCGCTGGCGCCGGCGTTGAAGGCGCTCTTTCGATCGGAGGCGTTCTACGCGGTGAAGGCCAGGACGCCGCTGGTCCGGTCCCCGGTCCAGGAACTGATCGCCTTCACGCGGGCGACGGGCCTCGTGGGCATGGACGCGATTCAGGACTGGGAGGCGCCCGACGGCTCGCCCAATACGCTGCGCACCCTCGACGTCTCGCTCTACCAGGCGGCGCAGCGGGTGACACAGCCCCCGTCGGTCAACGGCTGGCCTCAGGATCGCGCGTGGCTCTCGGCTCAGAACCTGCTCGATCGCGCCAACGCGATCCTCGGATCGACCTCCGATTCGGGAGATCAGGCGGCCGCCGGGATCGACGTCCTGTCGTTGCTCCCCGCGGGCGCCGACGGCCCGACCGCCGTCGACCAGTTGACGGCGCGACTGCGCGTCGTGGCGACGCCGGCGCAACGCGTGTTCTACGTCACCTACATGGACACCGATCTCGACGCCTCGAAGGTCGAGGTTTCGAGTCCCTTTCTCGCGGCGACGAACACCCAGAAACGCGAGCGAATCCGGGGCCTGCTCTGGATCCTCGCCCAACACCCCCACTACGCGACCCGCTGAAAAGGACCGTTCCATGCATCCCATCGCTTCGTCTCTTCCGTCGCGTCGCGACGTCCTGTCGGCCGGTGCTGCCGGTCTCGGTCTGCTCGCGGCGGCGAGCGTTCCGTTCGTGCGACCGGCGCGGGCGGCCGTCAGCCCGACCCGACTGGTCATGCTCTATCTTGACGGCGGCTGCGACACGTTGAACGTCGTCGTGCCGCAGGCCGCGAGCGTCCACGCGACGTACCTGGCGCGACGGCCGCAGATCGCCATTTCGACGGCCAACTCGCTCTCGCTGGCTGCAGGCCCCGGCACGTCCGCGTATCGGCTCCATCCGTCACTCCCGAAGACGCTCGCGCAGTGGAACGCGGGCGACGTCGCGATCGTGAACAAGGTGGGCTATCCGATCGAGAACCTCTCGCACTTCGAGAGCCAGGACATCTACGCCTCGGCGGTTCGCGCGGGCACCGCGGGGTTCCTCTCGCTCGGCATTCCCGCGAGCGGCTGGATCGCTCGCCTGGCCGATACGGCCGCGCCGACGCCGCTCGGCGCCATCGCGCTCGGCATGGGACGGCCGGCGCACTTCGCCGGAGGATCGACCGCGTGCCTTCAAGCGGGCGGACTCTCGTCGTTCAAGTTCGAGTCGGACTGGCACGACTTCAACGGACACCCCCGCCGCAAAAAGGTCGCGCGCGACGTGTTGGCGCTCGATACCTCGACGGGCGCGCAGGGTGACGCGCGGGTCGCCCTGCTCCAGGCGCACGATCTTTCCGACCAGATTCAGGCGGCGCTCGCTTCGCACGCGACCCACCTGTCGTCGAACGGCCTGGCCTACCCCGATCACAACATCGGCCGTCGTCTCTCCGACGTCGCGGCGATGACGCACGGCGCGTTCGGGACCCGCGTCTACCTGACGGCGTGCGGCGGTTTCGACACGCACGGCGCGCAAGGCGGCACGACCGGCACGCTCGCGGGCCTTCTGACCCAACTCGACGATGCGCTCGCCGTCTTCTCGGCCGACCTGATCGCGCAAGGCGAGTGGCAGCGGACGGTCGTCTGCGTCCACTCCGAGTTCGGACGTCGCAACTACGAGAACGCCTCGCAGGGCACCGACCACGGCGGCGCCCACGCGATGGTCCTCCTCGGCGGGGCGGTCAACGGCGGCATGTACGGTCCCGACCTGACGGTCGCCGACCTCACGGGCGAGTACGTCCCGTACGGGGTCGACTTTCGCGACGTCCTGCGGGAGGTCCTCGCCGATCACCTCGGTGTCGACCCGACGCCGATCCTCCCCGACCCTCAACCCTCGAGCGCGACCCTCGGACTTGTCTGACAAGGACCCTCCGGGGTTCATCCTCGGGGGCCGTCGGTCGATAGGAGGTCGGGTCCGGGGGGACCCGCGGGCGCCCTCGCCCCAAGGCACAAGTGGCCTTGTGGGTACGGTGCGCCTCGCGCCGAGCCGAACCATCGACAGGGTCCCCCATGTACGCCGGTCGACGAATCGCCGCCATCCGAATCACCGCGCTCGCCGCGCTCGCGGTGAGCGCGATCCTCTACGCCGACAGCCTCCACCCGGGTCGCGCGTTCTGCCCGCTCGCCGCCGCCTGCGACAAGGCGCGCCAGAGCGCGCTCGGCAAGATCTTCGGCGTGCCGACGTCCATCCACGGGATGGCGGCGTTCGGCGGGCTGTTCTTCCTCTCGATGCTGCGCGTCGAATACTCGCGCAACCTGCTCCGCCCCGCGGGATTTCTGGCCGCCGTCGTCGGCGCCGGGCTCTTCGGCTATCAGGCCATCGTCATCAAGAGTTTCTGTCCGCTCTGCCTCGTCGCCGACATGGCGGGCCTCGTCGCCGGGCTCATCGTGCTGACCTGGCCCAAGACGCCCGTTCGGCGGTCGGGCAAGAAGATGCCGGCCGAGTCGATGGTCGCGCGCCTGCGCTGGATGTCGACCGCCCTGCTCGTCGTCGCCGCGCCATTTCTCTGGCCGCGGCCCGAGAAGCCGTCGTGGGTCGAGATCCCCGACGGCGCCTCGATCGACATCGGGGCACTCGAACCGGTCGACGGGGCGGATGTGCCGGATGGCCCGTCACTCTCGGAGGCGGACGCAGGTCCCGCGGTCCGTTCGACGCCGCCAAAGAAGCGCGAACGTGGCGCGTACGAACCCGATCCGGATTCGACTCCCGGCGCGACGCCGGGCGACCACCTGCCCCCGCTCCGGCCCGATGAGCCGGAAAGCCCCTTTCATCCGACGGCTGACGGGCCCGTGACCTCGGCTCGCCCGCCGCCCCGGCCGCCGCCGCCTCCACTCGTGGAGCGCACACCCGTTCGTCCGATCGCCCCGCCGGCGCCCCCGCCGCCGCGGACCGACCTGACGATCGTCGAGTACCTGAACGCGTTCTGCTCCCACTGTCGACTGACGCACCAGCGACTCGATCGCGTGCTCGCGAGCGAGGGCGTCGCGTCGCGCCGCCGACGCATCTACACGTGGTCGTCGACCGAGATCCCGATGTGGGCCAAAGCGGTCGCGTTCGCGCAGGCGCAGGGGCTCGAGGACCGCATGTTCGCCGAATTGGTCCAGGCGGACGAGGACACGCCGCGCGAGATCTACGCCGCCGCCGCTCGAGCGGGCATCGACGGCAACGCGCTGCAGCAGGCTCTGCGGGACGGGCGCGCCTGGCCGCGTCTCGAATCGGACCGTCGCCTGTCGCAAGGCGCGCGGCTCGAAGGGCTGCCGACCCTCGACATCGGACGTCGGCGGCTGATGGGCGAGCAGTCGGAAGGCGAGCTGCGAGACGCCGTGCGTGCGGCGCTGCCGCGCCCCGAACCTGCGCGGTGACGACGGCCCCCGCGGTCGCCGTACCGGGGCCGACTACCTCGGCGCGACGGAGTTGAAGACGGCATCGTCGAAGGTATTGCCCTTCTTCATGTCGCCGGTCTCGAAG
>JANNRO010000092.1:0-3224 GCA_031401505.1 Planctomycetia bacterium | reverse complement strand
GTCGGTCCGGTGATCATCTGATCGCGTCGTTGGCATGAAGGACAGGGGAAGTCAGTGTTGATTCCAATGTTCCCGTCTTCAACAGTTGTCACACAGCACTTGTTGATTGCATGCAGATCGCACGCCCAATTGAAACTCGTGATCCAGCCGGCGGGACACTGAACAGGCGGGGTGCCAGGACAGACTGCCGGTGGCGGCGATGCAGCAATCGAATTGTGGGGCTGTCGTGCGGTGTCGGGACACGGAGCGGCCAGTACGTGGTCAATCGCGAGAGCGGTGAGTGAAAAGCCAATTACGACGGCCGCGACTCGGAACTTCATAAACTCTCCTTGGGCAGGACTACCCTGCCAATACTGATGATCTGGCCCGTACGCTGGGCCACCCCTAGTCGCACATGCGACCAAGAACCAAGTGCGCCCCGATCCAAAGTGCGGCGGACAGGCTGTTCCCAAGACTACGCTTTGCGAGATCGTGCCACCCCCGTCGCTTGGCGCCCGAGACTGTGTCGCGATCTAACACCATCCTTGTTGCCGGGCCGCGGGGGGGGAGGGGTCGCGCTCATGCTCGTCATCCGCTACCCAAGCACTTCCGTAGACGCTTCAATCGCGAATGCACGGCATCGGGCGTGATTCCAAGTTCCAAGCCGATATCGGTCCGCGTCTGCCCCTTCCGCCAACACTCGTACAGCGACCGATTCGCCACCGACAAGAGCACGTTTACATGAAGCGGAATATCCGGCAAGCAAAGACGCATGGAGACGACGCAAATGCCCGATGACCGTAACCGTTCTGTCGAGCCCGTCACCTGCGCAGATCGCGCTTTCGGCGTCCTCAATCGGGTAACGCGGGCCGCCTGACGCGGCGACCGGGCTGCGGTCAGCGCGGCGCGAGGGTGACGTGCGCGAGAGCTTGGCGGCGGTGGGCGTGGACCTCGGCCATGAAGTGCTTCGCCCATCCGTGGGGCGTGAGCTTCGTGACGTCCGAGCATGTCGAGATGCGCAGCAGTACGTCGCGCAGGTACTCGGTCGGGTTGACGCCGATCTCGCGGCAGGTCTGAACCAGGCTATAGAGAACGGCCGCGCGGTGGCCGCCCTCTTCGTTGCCGATGTGGCCCCAGTTGTTGCGGCCGAGCGCTATCCGTCGCAGCGCGCGTTCGACGGAATTGTTGTCGATTTCCAGGCGGCCGTCCTCGAGGTAGCGACCGAGCGCGACGCGATGGCGCAGTGCGTAGCCGATCGCCTGCCCGAGCGGGCTCTCGGGAAGCACGAACGGCTGCGTCCGTTCCATCCACGCGAAGAGCTTGACGTGAATCGGCGCCGACTTCTCCTGACGAAGTTTGAGCCGCTCGTCGGTCGAGAGCCCGGAGTCCTTCGCGAGGCGCTCCACGTCATACAGCTCGCGGAACTGGTCGATCGCCTCCTTGGCGAACGTCGGGTCCGTGCTCTCCGATTCGACGAACTTCCTTCTCGAGTGGGCCATGCACCCGACCTCGGTCATCGCGTCGGGACCGAACAGTCCGTCGTAGAGGTTCGCGGCGTCGGCTTGGACGTGTCCCTTGAACCCGCGGAGCCATTCGGCGGGCCCCTGCGCGTTGCGCCGCTCGGTGAAGGCGTACACGCAACACCCGTCGAGGGTCCGGTAGACCCAGAGGTGCGCCTTGCCGCTCGTCCCGTCCGAGCCCTTCTGGATCGTCACGCCCGTGTCGTCGGTCCCCACGAACCACCCCTGGAGGATCTCGAGCTTCATCTGTGCCACGATCGGCTCGAGCAACTCGGCGCAGCGCCCCGCCGACTCGCAGAGCACCGAGCGCGAGAGGTCGAGCCCCTCGTCGGCGAGTTTCTGCTCCATCCGGTGGTAGGGCATGTGGTTGCCGAACCGCTCGTTGAGCACGTACGCCAGGAACCCCGGTCCGAGCAACCCCTTGTCGATCACGCGAGCGGGCGCCGGTGCCGTCACGACGTGCTCGCGGCAGGAGGCGCAGGCGTACTTCACCCGCGCGATCTCGTGCACCACGCAGATCTCGACCCGCTCAAGCTCGCGCGTGACTTCCTCGCCCATCGGCTTCAGCTCGTGCCCGCACACGCAGATCCGGGCCGCCTCGGGCAGTTCGATGCGCTCGCGCACGACCGGCAGGTGGGCCGGGAACGTCGAGCGACGCCCCGCCTTCTTGGGCTTCTCGGCGCCGGGCTTCACTTCGACCTGGACCGGCGTGCCCTGCGCGGCCGCGGCGGCCTCCACCTGGGCCACGAGTTCGCCCAGCGCCAACATCTGCTGGCCGGCGGCGTCCGACGTCGCAGGGCCGCGTCTCTCCGACTGGGGCCCGAACAGCATCTTGCGGAGCACTTCGAGGTTGTGACGCAGCTGAGCGATCACCTGGTCGCGCGCGACGACCTCGCGGGCCTTCACGTCGAGGTCGCGCCGCAGCGTCGCGTTCTCGGTCAATAGGTCACTGGGCGCGCTCATTTCGTGTGCGTGAAGGTATACACAATTCGCGCGCGAAATGCCTACGAATTCTCGCGCTCTTTCTCTCGATTCCGGCGAGCAGGAGAGTCAGTTCCGTCGAGTCAATGGCGATGCGCGGAGACTCGCCGCGGCCCTCGACGTCGAGCACGCCGAAGGTGCCCTGTTCGATTCGTTTGGTGTGCAGCCAAAATCCATTGCGCTCCCAGACCAACGCACGGAGCCGGTTGCGCCGGCGATTGAAGAAGAGGTACGCCGCGCTCGAGAACGGGTCCTCGCCGAACACGTCGCGCACGACCTGGCAGAGGCCGTCGATTCCCTTGCGTCCGTCCACCGAGTCCCGCGAGAGGAACACCCGCGTCGGGGCCCACGGCGTCAGCACGGCGCCTCGAGCGCAACGAGCAGCCGACGCAGCTCGCCGGCATCGAACCCCGATCGCACCCGCACGACGCGGCCCCCGGCCAGCCCGATCTCGAATCCCTCCGAGACGACGGCGGCGGCGGCGCGGACGTCCAGTTCCACGAACCGGGCCCGACGCACGGGCGCGGGCTTGTGCCGCGCCCGCTGGGCCCAAACCCGGAGCGTGCCGACTCGAATCCGAGTCCGCTTCGCGAGTTCTGGGAACGAGAGGTCATCCCGACGCTTCAGCGCCAGGACCTCGGCACGAGCTTCACGAGACATCAACCTGCGCGGCATCGAGACCTCCGTGCCCGGAGGATCCCACGTCAACGAAACCGCCGCGCCCGTGCTTCACAGAACGCTTAC
>JANNRO010000091.1:0-7369 GCA_031401505.1 Planctomycetia bacterium | reverse complement strand
GCCCCGTCGATCGCGGCCGCGACCTCGACGCCAAGTGGGTCGTCGGACACGGCGCGTCGCGCCGCGGTGACGGCGCTGCGAATCGCGACGCCCGTTCTCGCGACCGCGTCGATCGCTACGGCGAACGCCCCGGCCGCGAGGTCGCAACCGAGTGCGAACGGGTCCGATTCCATGAGTCCGACCGGGGCAACGCGCATGACCCCGCCGCAGCCCTTGCTGTTGTTCAACCGATGTTCGCGGGAACCGAGGCGACCGCTTCGCAGTCCGGACAGGCAGGTGCTCCCCGGCGCGCGTCGGTGCCGGAGGACGGGCTCGTCCACGAGCCAGCCGCGATTCTCCGTCCCGAGTGCGTGCGCGGCGCCCTCGACCCCATCGGCTTCGCCCTGCGTGTCGAGCCAACGAAGATAGGCGAGTCGCACGACCGAAGGCGGATGGCAGATCCCCTTCGTCGCGAATCGCTGTCGGGCGCGGATCAGACCCTCGACCGTGAAGAGGGTCATCTGCGTGTCGTCGGTGATCGCGCCGCGGATGCCGTACGCCGACTCGAAGCCGGTGACGCCGGCGGGGCCGAACCGTCGGCGGATCTCCGCGATGGAGTCGAACTCGATCGGCGCTCCGAGGGCGTCGCCGATCGCACCGCCGAGCAGGCAGCCTCGAATTCGTTCGCGCCGGTCCGAGCCGAGCCGCTTCGCGCGCGTCGACGCCCAGGCCTCCACGGCCGACAACTGGGCGGGCAGTGGGGCCGCGCTGCACCGACTCTCGACGAGGGACAGCGCGGCGGCAACCGACATCCCGCGCGACACGAAAAGCGCCAGCAGGATGCTCCCCGTCCGCTCCCGGCCCGCACGGCAGTGGACGTAGGCCTTTGCTCCCGAGACGGCGAGCGCAGCCTCCATCCATGACACGGCGTCATCGAGCGTCTTCGGCGTCGGCGCGGACGTATCTCCTACGGGGAGATGGCGGCGCTCGATGCCGCGTGCCGCCATCTCGTCGATCGCCTCCGCTCCGAAACGACCGGGTGCTCGCCACTCCTGCGACTCGCGCAAGTCGAGGACGTGCGTGACGCCGCGGCGCTCGAGGTCGGCGACGTCGACGACGGTGAGCGGATGTCGGCCCGCGAACAGCCGATCGTCGACCGCGTGCACCCGGAACCCGGGCAGGTCGGGTGTCGCGTACACGGCGCGGTGCCGTTCCAGTTCCTCTGCCGTCGGCTGGGCGCCCCGCATGCCGGACTTGTAGCAAGCGGATGCTCGCACCGCTCCCTTCCTCGCGACGGGATCGTGGACGTCGCGAGCGAAGCTCCGACGAACGACCTGCCATTCATCTCCGCCGCTACGATGGACGGGGCATCGGCTCCGATCCGTTGCTTCCACTGCGCGGGAGGCTCTCGATGGGCATCCTGCACACACTTCGCTGACCTGGCTGCGGGTACCGGGTGCAGTCGGGGGGCGGGGGCAACGTCCTGATGACTTGTCGCCTGACGGCGATCCTCTGCCGGACGTGCAAAGAGGTCACGGATGTCGTGACGTACAGCTTCGAACTCGGCAACTTCCCTCCGCGGGCCGACGGCACGGGCGCTGCCCCGCTCCGGTGCGAGGTGAACCCCGAACACCCGGTGGCCGTGTGGGGGAGAGGGCACCCGTGTCCCAGGTGCGGAAAGAGCATGAAGTCGATGCCGGGGGAGACGCTCTGCAACGATTGATCGACCCAACGATCGCGGCGGCCGCGGGAGTCGAGCCCGTGCCTACGGTCCCCACCCGGGGTTCCGATCCGTGGCGAGCTCGACGGTCAGGCGCGTCTGGCTCGTGCCGTCGTCGTTCATGGCGTAGAGCTCCAGATTGCCGTCCCGCTCGCTGACGAACGCGATGCCGACGCCGTCGCGCGCGAACGCCGGGTCATAGTCGTCGGCGGCATCGTTCGTGAGGTTGGTCGGGTTCGCGCCGTTGCCGTCCATCACCCAGATCTCGAGGTCGCCGGAGCGGTCGCTGGTGAAGGCGATTCGCCCGTCCAGGCTGAACGTCGGGTCGACGTCGAAGCCGGGATCGTTCGTCAGGTTGGTCTGGAACGCCCCGTTGCTGTCCATGACGTAGATTTCCCAGTTGCCATCGCGATCCGAATTGAACGCGATCCGGGTCCCGTCCGCGCTGAACCACGGATCCTGGTCGGCGCCCGCATCGAACGTCAGTCGCGTCGGGTTCGCGCCGTCGAAGTCCATCACGTAGATCTCGTCGTTGCCGTCGCGCGCACTGTTGAAGGCGATCGTCGTTCCGTCGGGGCTCCATTCGGGGAACTGATCGTCCACGACGTTGTTCGTGAGCCGCGTCTGGTTCGAGCCATCCGCGTCCATCACGTAGATCTCGTTGTTCCCGTCGCGGTCGCTCACGAATGCGATTTTTCGTCCGTCCCCTCGATACGACGGTTCGAAATCGTCGCCGGGATCGTTCGTGAGATTCGTCGTGTTCGTCCCGTCGGCCCGCATGACGTAGATCTCGGAGTTGCCGTCGCGGAACGTCTGGAACACCAGGAGTTGTGGCGGACTTCCACCACCTCCGCACGCGCCGATAGATCCGAGCAGAGTCACGCCCGACAGGACGGTGAATGCACGCAGGCTACGGCGGGCGTTTCGCATGGGGTTCCTTTACACGGCGCCGGACGAACGTCGGACGCGGGCATCGTACGAGACGGAGTCTACGCAAGTCGGAACAGGTTCCCATACCGCGCCCGCGTGTCTCCGATGTACGGCGTACCGGCGCGTTCTCCGACCCCTGCGCTCCGGTCCGTCCGAGACACCGCGCGCTCGCCACGAGCGGCTCCGTGCCGCAGATCAATTCAAGACGGTGCTCGCCGCCAAGACCCGCAGGTTGTCTCCCTCGTCGATGACTTCGCACCCCGCCACGTATCGGTGGTCCGTCGCGAAGAATTCCCGCTTGCGCTCCCGCATCATCTCGAAGAACTCCCGGAACGCCCGAGCTTCCGCCACGGGTCGGGTTCGCTCGAATTCGGCCAGCACCTTGCTCGCGTCATCTCCCCCGTGGTGCTCTGCGAGCACCTCCGCGTTCCAGGCGAGGCAGGCGAGCGCGAACGATTCCTGAGCGGATCCCAGCAACTCGGCCGGTCCCGGTTCGAGGAGCGGCGTCGCAAACTCCCGAAGAACGGCGGACATCTTGTTCGGTCCGTCGGAAGGCGCCGTCCGCACGATGAAGGTGGTGGGTGTGTCCGGCTCGCGACGTCTCTGCGCCGCCGCCTTCTTCTCCTCGCGGCGTCGGCGGCGCTCCAACTTCTTCGCGGCCCGCTTCGCTCGCTGCGCGTCGGAATTCATGATTCCCGAGGCTACATCCTCGAGGGGACGCTCCGCGCTTCGCCTTCACGCACGGCGCGCGACATCACGCCCCGGGCAGAAGCACGATCGCCCGACCGATCGCCGCCGACAGGCTGTCCCGCCCGTGGCCCGTGCAGGCGACCCACGGTTTCCCGTGCCGTCCGGCGAGTTCACGGACGGTCCTCCCGAGCATCGTGCGGATGAACCGCATCACGACGACCGCATCGGCTTCGGCGATCCTCCGTTCGATCGTTCCGAGGCTTCGCCCCCAGTTCGACGACCAGCCGGTGAAATCGAAGTCGAGCGCGACCGCGGGCTCGCGGCCCGCCAGGTCCCCCCGAATCGACGCCTCGTAGCGTGCCTGCACCTCATTCCCGCCGATGACGAACACGCGGCCCTGGTGACGAACACGCGCCGGGGGCTCGGCCGCTTCGACTCGGCCGAGGGCCTCGATTCTCGCGATCAGTCCCGCGTCGGGCGATCCGACGCCGTACCCCGCAATCGCGCCGACGAATTCCCGCGCGGTCACGAGTCCGCGCTCGGGATCCTTCGACAACGCGTCGTGCGCGGCGTCGGTCAACTCACGCGCGGCGTCGGCGAAGCGCTGGTCCGACTCGTAGAGCCGAACACGCGCATCGACGGCCTCGGCTTCGTTCCACGCCGGGGCGTACCGTTCGCGGTCTGCGAGGATCGAGAGCAGCCGACCGCGTCCCTCCGCGTGGTCGGCCAGGTCGTCCAGCACGCAGAGCGCACGGGTCGCGCGTCCGATGTCGTGAGCCGACAGCGAGTCGCGAAGCAGTCGCGCCGCGTCGTCGCCCCGGGCTCGTGGCGAGCGCGAGGCATCCTCGGTCCGGATCGCCAGCGCCTCGCGAACCCCCTCGTGGGCTGCGACCAGATCCGACTCGATGGCGATGTCGACGAGGCGATCGCCCATTGCACCCGCCAGGCCGGCGATCACCCGCACGCCGAACTCGGCACGGATCGTCGCGAGCGCCGCGAGTGCGCGAGCGAGCGCGTAGGCCGGGACTTCGCCCGGGAGTTCGGTCGCGCCGGAGACGAGCAGGTCCACGGCGTCCTCCGCCCGCAAGACGTCGAGCGTCTCGGCGAGCACGACGCCGAGCGCGAACCGCGCGCGCGCGGGCGTTCCCACGCCCTCGGTGACGACCGCCCCCGCCCGAAACGAGGCGACCGCCTGTTCGAGCGCCGCGCGGGCGCCATCGAGGTCACCCCGGGCGAGTCGGTAGATCCCCACGGCGAAGTCCGCCTCGCAACGTCGGGGATTGGCGCGCACCGAAGCCCTCTCGAAGTGCACAACGCCCGGCTCGAGGCGCGCCGCGGTGGCGGCAAGGTCGGCCGCGACGAGCGGCAGCCGGATCTCCGAGAGCGATCGCACTCGACACGCGACGAGTCCTCGCTCGCCGTCGGTGCGCGCCACCACCGCGGCGTCCCCGCGGACACCGACTCCCCTCAAGAACTCCGCCGCTCGATCGAAATCGCCGCTGACCCGGCAGGTCGTTGCCTGCAAGACCGCGATCTCGTCGGCGAGCCCTGGACGGGTCCGATCCTGGCGGCGCACGCCGGCGTCGAGCGCGTCGACGAGCAGCTTCAGCACCGTGGACGCTTTCTTCGAAGCCGCGAGTCGAGCCTCGGCTTCGGCGATCAGTGCGTCATAGACCTTCTCTCCACCCTTCGATACCGCGGTCGAGGCGAGCGCCGAGATGGCTTCCTCCGATCTCCCGGCCGCGCACATCGCCTCGACGAGCGGCCCGATCGCCCCGATCGTCGCCTCATGCCGGTCGCCGAGGATGCGCCGCGCCTCGGCCGTGTGCCGGTCGAACATCCTTACGATGGCGGTTCGATCGCCCCTCATCTCATACGCCGCGATCACCCCCGCGAGGTACCAGCCCCTGTTCCGCTCGCTCGCCTGCGCGACGTCGAGGTCGGGTTCGAGTCGTTCGCAGACGTCGAGGAACCCCAGGTGAAACCAACTCCGGTGGCGGGTGGGCTTGATCTCGATCAACTCCTCGACGAGGCCCCTCATCTGATCGACCGACAGGGCCCCGAGCTCGCCCGCCGCCGTCGCGACCAGACCATCCCGGACGAATGTGTCGAGCGGGGAGAGTCGCTCGACGTCGGCGAGGTGGACCTCGCCCCGCTCGATGGGCGGATCGTCGGCGACCCGAGGCGGGGTGGGAGGGAGACCTTCCAGCGGTCGGAGTGGAGGGGGCGGCGGGGGAGGAGTGACCGTGGCCCCGTTCGGCACCGCTTCTCCGGTTGCGACGGTCGTCGTGGACGCCGCGGGAGCGGTAGCGACATCGGGCGCAGGGGGCCTCGACATCGTCCGCGCGAGTTTCATCGCGTCCGCGAGGTTCTTCCAGATCGACTGACGCTGTGCCTCGATTGCATCGAGATAGAACTCGACATCCCTCGCGGGAAACTCGCGTTCGATCGCCCGGATCCCGGCGGCGAGCCGTTCGGTCGGGATCGGCTGGGTCTGGGTTCTGATGTCGACGACGCCGTTGACGTTGGGGATCTCGGCGACGTCCAGCATGCGGGCGAGCATCGGCTCCCGGAACTTCACGAGGAACGTCGCCACGAACGATGCATACGTGAGATCGCCCATCCGAATGCGGGTCAGGTAGTCCGCCTGTTTGTCGGTGGACCAGCGTGCAACGACGTCGGCTCGGTTCTTCGTGCCCTCGACGAGCAGTTTCAGGATCGACGCCGCCGCCTCCGGCATCTTCGCCGACTGGACAATCACCTCGCGCGCCGCCTGACGCTGCTCCTCGCGCATCATGCGGTTCCAGAGCCGTTCCCAAGGCGTCATGCGGTGACTCTCCGTCGTGACCGCTTGCATCCTATGTTCGTCGCGACCGAAGGACGAACGCGGGGCTCGGGGCGCCGGGAACCGAGGCCGCATTCATCGATCGGGCTCATCTCGACCTCGCGGTCGCGCGCGAGGTCGCGGGCTCGACGAGCAAGGATCGACGTGCCTCTACCGGAACGAAGTCGTCCGATGAGCGTGCCCACGATCTCGCGAAACTCCCCGAACTCCCGCGGACCCGTGCCGAGCCCCCGACGCGATTCGACGATGCTCCCGAAGTCCGATTCGATCGTCGGCGTCCAGCCGACCCGTGCTCACGACGAGCCTTCGGGCGGGTCGAACGAGATCATCTGCAACTGCCAGTCCTCCGGAAACGGGCCCGTGATGAATCGCGTCGGGTAGCCCGGCGCTTCTCTGAGGAGGTGGGGGAACTTTGCGACGAGACTCGCCCATCGCACCGTTCCAAGCATCCGGCCCTTGCGTCGGAGCGCGATCCGGTCGGCCTTCGGCAGCGCGCACGGACCCCTGTCGTCCCAGACGGTCGTCGTGTACACGTCCATTCCGTATCCGCTCTCGACGACCTCCAGTTCGGGCAGTGCGATCGCAATCGGTCCGCTCTTGGCCGCGAGGCGCAGCAGGGCAGCGCCCTGAACGTAGTTCATCGACTCTTGCCGTGCCTGAAGCCATCGAAGTCCCGGTCGGGCCGCATGCGTTCTCGGGGGCAGCCAGTCGACCCACGACTCCCCGTCGTCCCCGACTTTCATGGGGCGCAGGAACAACGACCCCTCCTGCTTCTCGACATACGTCCGCGCGAGCCGTGCCAGGTTGACGAGGCCGTGCTCGTCGTCGGAGCCCGCGAAGATCATTCGGTTCGGGGTCGGAAGTACGACGACCGGCTTCCCACGCAGGGGCGCACTCAGGAACCGCAGCGGGAAAAAGAGACGGCAGGCGTCGAAGCCATCCTGATACGGGGAGCCAAAGACGCCCGGGTACTGGTCAGCGGACGCCCACGGCCGATTCGACCGCTTCTCGAGGTTTGCGGCGGCGGCCTTGAAGACATCGTCGGGATCGACGCCCCACGCATCGATGGTTCCCACATTGACGTTCAGGGTCCCGATCGAGATCGGGAAGCCCACGCCGAACGCGATGTGCGGGGTGATTCGGGCGAGCGGGAGCGACGGCGGACCCGGGGCGTGCTGGAGGTTGTGCGCCTCTTCGGCGATCCG
>JANNRO010000090.1:0-4017 GCA_031401505.1 Planctomycetia bacterium | reverse complement strand
CAGCCGTCCCTCCGGCCGCCGCCGCCCCCCCGAAAGTCGTCTCCCCCCCGAAAGTGGTCGCCCCGCCCCCGCCCCCGAACAAGGGGGGGGGGAAGTACAAGGGCGGGGAGGGGGAGGAGGAACGGCCATCACCGGAATCGGCCGCCGGTCCCGTCGTCGAATCGACGACGGGACCTGCGTCCGACTCCGAGACTCCCCGCCTACTTCGCGCGCACCTTCACCGTGTTCCCGATGTCGTTCATGATCTCGTGGAGACTGTCGTAGTCGGGGTGCTTCAGCCGCACGTACGCGTTGGCCATATACCCCGCCTCGACCGGTTGCGTCGGGTGCCCTGGCGGCGGCAGATGCGAATCGATGATCCACGAGCCGTACCGCTGGTACATGCGCTCGACGCCTTCGTAGCCGATGATCCGCCCGTCACGATCGGGGCGTAGCGCGATCATCCCCGCCGAGTAGTGCCGCGACGGCGCCTTCTTCGGGCGACCGCTGACGATCGCGCTCGCCCACTCGATGAAGAGGTCGAAGTCGTTCGCCGCCGAATACATGTCCCAGGTCCCGACGCCCGGGGGCCGGCAGCCGATCTCGGAGAACTTCAACCCCTTGGGTCCGTAGAACCATTCCATGTGCGTCGCGCTGGTCCCGATGCCGAGCGCGCGTATGACCTCGGCGCCCATGACCTTCAATGCCGTGTACCCCGGCGCGTCGAGCCGGTTCGTCGTGATGATCTGGGGCGAGATCCACCGCGTGCGCATGGCCTCGAGCACGCCCGGGTAGTAGTGCGAGATGAACTCGTGCGTCGGCTTCCCGTCGATCGACAGCGTGTCGTAGAAGCCCTCGTGTCCCTCGATGAACTCCTCGACGGCGACCGAGCCCCCGCGCTCGAACCCCTGCTCGGCGATCGACGCCTCGAGTTCCGCCACGTTGTTGACGCGCACCGTCCCCGCCGCTCCCGCGGCCGCGCGCGGCTTCAAGATCAGCGGATAGCCGACCTCGCCCGCGAACGCCCGCACCTCGGCCGCCGACTCGGCGCCCGTCGAGCGGGCCGTCGGAACGCCCGCCTTTCGCAGCGCCTCCTTCATCGCGGGCTTGTCGCGGCAGAGGAACGCCGTGTTGACGGAGGTGCCCGGGATCCCGCATGCCTCGCGCACCTTCGCGACCGGGAGAATGTGGGCCTCGATCGTCGCCTCGATCCGATCGACCTTGTCGCGCTTCTGGACCCGGCGGACGGTGTCGAGCATCGCCTGCTCGTCGCAGACCGAGGGCACCTGCTCGTAGGCGTGGAGCCAGCCGCGGAGCTGATCGCCGAGCGCGTCGACCGGTGACTCGCCGATGCCCGTGACCCGGGCGCCCACCGCGTGGAGCGCCCGCGCGAACTGGCGCTGATTCGAGGGGAAGCGCGGCTCGACGAAGATGACGTGCATGGGGCGCGCTCCGAGAGCCCGCATCGTGCGTTCGTACGAAACGCGCGAGGGACGGGCTACCATCCGGGATATGCGGCGGATCGTACTGCTGGGGCCCCAGCGCCTCAAGCCGACCCTGATCGACGCCGTCAAAAAGCTCGACGTCCGCGGCTCGTTCGCCGCCGTCACCGCGGGGTGGCAGGAGCGCGAAGACGAGATCGACGAACTTTCGGCCCACCTGGACCGCCCCGTCGAGAACCTGCGCCTCCACGCCCGGGGAGAAGACGTCTTCCAGCGCGACCCCGAGCTCTTCCTCGCGTACGGCGATCTCCTCGATCGCACGAGGAAGATCCAGGATCTCTACCGCTCGCGGGTCGCGTTTGCCAAGGCGGCCGCTCGCGAGATGTTCGCCTCGACGATCGACAGCGACGTACTCGACCCCGAGATCGAGTCGGCAATTGCGACGTTGCGCGCGCTCGACGAGCACCACCTGCGACGCATCTCGAAGCTTCGGCTCGCGTTCGAGGCCGAGTGGCGTCCCTCCGAGCGGGCGGTCGTCGCCGAGCACCGCGCCGAGATCTCCGAGGTGCTCTCGCAATGCGAAGCGATCGCGATCGCCGGGGGGCACGTCCAGATTCTGCTCGATCGGCTGCGCCTCTTCGACATCGCCCCGATGACGACGCACCTGCCCGTCTTCGCCTGGTCGGCGGGGGCGATGGTCGTGTCGGAGCGCGTGGTGCTCTTCCACGATTTCCCGCCCCAGGGTGCAGGCAACGCCGAGGTCCTCTCCGACGGGCTCGGTCTGTGCCACGGCGTGCTGCCGCTGCCGCACGCGAAGCGACGGTTGAATCTCGATGACGCGAAACGCGTCTCTCTCTTCGCGCGCCGCTTCGCGCCGCTGACCTGCGTCGCGATGGACGAGGGCGCGCGGGCGGTGTGGCGGGATCGCGGCGGGCTCGACGTCCACGAGGGGAAGGTGATCCTGGCCGACGGTCACGTGACCGAGATCGTCGCGTCCGCCCCATGATCCTCGCCATCGAACAGTTCGAGAACGCGCAGGCGCACGACCGCGCGACGGTGGACGGGTTCCTGAAGGCCCACGCGTTCCCGATCATCGAGGGCGACCACGTCACGTTCGTCTGGCGGGGCGAGGCCGACGAGGTGAAGCTCTGGCACGCGATCTACGGGCTCCCGACGTTCCAGTCGTTTCGCCGCCTGCCGAAAACCGACCTCTGGTCGTTGACGCTCGATCTGCCCGCGGGCTCGAGGATGGAATACAAGATCCACGTCGAGCGGCACGGGTCGAAGCAGTTGCTTCGCGACCCGCTCAACTCCCACCTGGCCCACGACCCGTACGGATCGAACTCGGTCGTCTACGGGTCGGGTTACGAGCCCCCCGATTGGACGCGCATCGACCCCGAAGCCCGACCCGGGGTCCTGGAAGAAATCGAGATCGAGAGCCGGATCTTCCGCGGGCCCCGTCCGCTGGTCATGTACCTCCCCGCGCGCATGCGCTCGACGCGGCGCTACCCGTTGCTCGTGGCGCACGACGGGATCGACTATCTGCGCTTTGCGAGCTTCAAGACGGTGCTCGACAACCTGATCCACCGTCTCGAGATCCCGTCGATGATCGTCGCGTGTACGCAGTCGCCCGACCGCATGAAGGAGTACATGGGCGACCCGGCCCACGGGGCGTTCATCGCCGAGGAGCTGGTTCCTTTCGTCGAGCGCGAGTACCCCGTCTCCCACGACACGCGCGCCCGCGGGTTGATGGGGGCGAGTCTGGGCGGCGTCGCCTCGCTCGCGACCGCGTGGCGTCATCCCCGCGCGTTCGGGCGGCTGCTCCTCCAGTCGGGATCGTTCGCCTTCACCGACATCGGGCGCACGCAGCGCGGGCCGATCTTCGAACCGGTCGTCGAATTCGTCAACGCGTTCCGCGCGCGTCCGGGCAAGCCGACCGAGAAGATCTTCGTTTCCTGCGGGATGTACGAGTCGTTGATCTACGAGAACCGATCGATGGTCCCGTTCCTCGAGCGCACGGGCATGGACGTCAAGTACGTCGAGTCGCGCGACGGCCACAACTGGGAGAACTGGCGCGACCGTCTGCGCGAGGGCCTCTCCTGGCTCTTCCCCGGGCCCCTGTGGATGATTTACGAGTAGCGGGGCCGCGTCAGGCGTGAAGCAGTCGAAACCCCGCACGCTCGGAAACACGGAAATACGGAGGCGGGCACGTTTTCTTCAACTTCGGGGAAATACGGAGGCGGGCACGTTTTCTTCAACTTCGTGGCCAGTTCGTTGAGCCGATGGAATCTGCAACGACGATCGGTTGTCTGGATTCCGTGAGGCTGCCGGAAGCGAGCACGTTTGCCCGGGCGGCGACCTGTTGAAGGCCTGCCTGCGCCTGGCGACATGCGGTCGCCTTGCACCAGCGCCGTTGTCCAATCGTTCGGCCTGACAGCGACGCAGTCGCGCGAGCGAGTTCGACGGCAAACTTCGAAATTGAAGAAAACGTGCCTGCCTCCCGTATTCTGAAGCAGTCGAAACCCCGCACGCTCGAAAACACGGAAATACGGAGGCGGGCACGTTTTCTTCAACTTCGTGGCCAGTTCGTTGAGCC
>JANNRO010000089.1:0-35333 GCA_031401505.1 Planctomycetia bacterium | reverse complement strand
CGTCGGCCCGATGGGCGGCGGCAGCGGAGTCGTCAACACGCGCAGCGAGGGATCGAAGGGAGGTTCGACGGCGGCCTTCGCCACCACGCTGGCCGTCGGGCTGACGTTCAACGGTTGAGCGAGCGGGGTGGGCGGCGGCTTGGCGGCCGGAGGCGGCACGGGTGGCGTTACGGGCACGGAAGCGGCCGGCTTCGGCGACGAGAGCACGACGGGCGGAGGCAGTGACACGACGACCCGAGCTGGTACCGCGGGTGGCGACGCGGGCTTCGAAGGGGCGACGGGCGCGGGCACCGAGGCAGCGGGAGGCGTACCGGCGGGCGGAGGAACGGGCGGCGCCGAAACGCTCGGCGTCGTCACGTAGTCCATGCGCGGCGCGATCTTCTCGAACGTGACGATCTTCTCGAGCGTGACAGGCGGCGCCGACGGCTTCGGGGGGGCGATCGCGGGCGCAGGAACTGGCGTTGGCGCCATCGCGATGGCGGCCGGCTTCGAAGCGATCGCCGCGGGGGGAGCCGCAGGCGGGGGCGGAGCGGTGAATGCCGGCGTCGGGAGGGGCGCTGGCGGGCGCGCAACCGCGACCACGGGCAACGGTGCGGGCACCGGAGCCGCCGGTGCGGACGGCGCCGGGATCGGGGCGGGAGGTGTGCCCGCGAACGCGCGCTTGACCAGCGGTCGATTGGGCGACGGGGCCGGCGTCCGACGGGCCTCAGCCTCGTCTTCGTCCCGCGTGACGAGCAATTGACGCAGACGCCGGAAGTCGGGAACCAGATCGCGGCGCTCGGCGGTCCAGGCCGCGGGATCGGGCGCCTCGGTCCGGCCGCGGCGTTGAGCCAATGCGGCGTCGACCTCGGCGTCGGTCACCGCACGTGCGGCGTCGGGCCGCGGCGCGGCGCGCTGGACGCAACGAAAGCCGATCGTTCCGTTGCGCGCTTCGGGACGCGAAGCAAAGCGGAAGTACGTCTTCGCGTAGAGCGCGAAATCGAACCACGAACCGCCGCGCACGACGACGCCGCCGCCCGGTGCCGCCGTATGAGTCAATTCCCAGACGTTGCCGACCATGTCGCGGCAGCCCTCGGGGCTCGTGTTCTTGGGATAGAACCCGACGGGGATCGTCGAGCGGATGCCCGTGCGCGCGGTATTGGCGGCCAGATCGGGCTCGTCGCCCCACGGATAGGTGCGACCGTCTGTGCCGCGCGCCGCGCGCTCCCATTCGTCTTCGAAGGGCAGATCCTTGCGCGCCCAGCGTGCGTAGGCGAGCGCGTCGAAATAGTCGACGCCGACGACCGGGTGATCGCGCAACTCTTCGGGGCAGCGCCCGCTCTTCCAATAGAGCGGCGCACGATGACCGGTCGCGAGCACGAAGACTTCGTAGTCGCCGTGGGTCACCGGATCGCGATCGATCTTGTACGCGGGCAACGACGCCCCGCGCTTGTCTTCGCCGGCGAAGTAGGTGCCGCCCGCAACGGGAACGAGGCTTTCTGCGAGTGACGCCCCCGTCGGACGTGTCGTCCCCGGAGCGCCCAATCCGCCTCCATCCCCCACTCCTCCCCCCATCATCGATGGAGTCGCCGTTCCGGCACCGACCAAGCCCGCGCCGAAGGTCGAACCGGACGCCGCGTCGCTCGCGTCGGGAACACGGCCGCCGGTGAACGCCTTCTTGGGTTCACGCGTGCCGGCTGCACCGATCTGGATCGTGACGCCGGGCGCGGCCGTCCCGAAGCCGAGCGCCTCGGAAAGCTTCCGATCCTGACCACGCGTGGCCGGGGACGCTCCCGCCGGAGAATCGGCGCCGGGGCGAGGGTCGGGCGGGGAAGCAGGCGAGGCGGGAGGGACGGACGTCAACGGTGCGCTCCGGACTGGAGTCTACGCGCCCCCCTCGACCCTGCCATGCGCGAGCACCGCCTCGAGGCGGACCGGGTCGAGACGGCCGAAAGCGATCTCCTGGCCATCGAGGAGAACGACGGGGACACGATCGCGGTGAAGTCGGAAGAGGGTGGGGTCGGACTCGACGTCGATCGCCTCGAAGGCGAACCCCAAGCGATCCCGTAGGTCGTCGAGGCACAGGTAGGCGTCCACGCAGAGCGGGCACGGGTCGGCCGTGGTGTAGAGGACCACCTGCATGAAACGGCTCCGGCGGCCGAGAGAACCGCCGAGCCTACCAACATGCGAAGGGCACCCTGGGACTTCTCTTCGACGCATCTCGAGCCGATCCAACGGTTCGAATGCACGTCTTCGCCCTGCGGCGGCGACGAGCCGGAGCCTTTCCATGCGTGGTCCTGTCCTGTTGCTTGCCACCGCCTCACTGCTCGCGCTGCCCGCGTGTCACCTCGATTTCGACGAGCGCGTGACGGGCACCGCGATCGGTGTCGGGGCGGGAGCGCTCGCCGGCGGGCTCCTGGGCTCGGCGGTCGGCAGCACGGCCACCGGAGCCGTTCTCGGCGCGATGGCGGGAGGTGCAGCGGGCTACATCATCGGGGACTGGATGGCCGACAAACGCGAGCGCGGCACGTCGCAGGCGAAGGCACGCGACCACGAGTACGACCGGGGGCGCTCCGACGCCGAGGCGACCGTCGCGCCTGCACCCGTGGCGTTCGACGCCGTGCCGGCTTCGGGTACCCACACGCCGACCGCGACGGCGGAGCGCGCCGAGATGGCGCGACGCGAATACGACGCCGGGCGCCGAGCGACCGACGCCACGACGGCGCTCGGACATTACGACGCGGCGTCGCGATTCGATCCGTCGCGTCCCGAGCCGCACAACGCACGAGGACTCGTGCTGCTCTACGAAGGCAAACAGAGCGAGGCGCGCGCCGCGTTCGAGCGCTCGCTCTCCGTTGACCCCGGGTACGCGCCCGCGGCCGAGAACCTGAAGAAGGCCGGCGCCGCTCGCTGACGAGCGCGGTTCACTTCGGGTCCGAGGGTGCCTGCTCGACGAGAGGCGGGGTCGCCGGAGTCGGTTCGGACGCGGGCCCCTCGGTCGATTCGAGTTCGCGCTGTTCCTGCTGCAGCGCCGACATGCGCTGCGCGAGCGCCTGGCGCTCGGCTGCGTCCTTCACCGATCCGAATTTTCCGTAGATTTCCATCAACTCCTTCGAGATCTCCTCGCGTCGGCGCTCGTCACCGGGATTGCGAGGCTCGAGCCGCACCTCGACCGGCTCGCCGCCGACCGAGCCGCTGACCGTCCTCCCCCGATGCCCCTTGGCCGCGACCGACAACGAGACCACGACGCGAGGCAATCCCTCGAATTGGAAGTTCCCCTCCTTGTCGGCCGACGCGAACGCTGACTCCACGTAGGCGGCGTCGGAACCACCCGCCGAACCCGAAACGCTGATCGTCGCGCCTTCGATCGGCTCGCCACCCGGCGTCAGGACGCGGCCTTTGAGCGTGCCGACCTCGTGAAGCCGCAACTCGATCGGCGCCGGGTCGACGTCGCCCACTTCGATCGCCGCCTTCGCCGGCGCGAAGCCCTTCGCTTTTGCGACGACCGATCCCTTGGCCTTCCCGAGCGCACGCACGACGAACGCGCCGTCGGAGTCGGTCTTGGCCGACTTCGCCTTTGCGCCGCCTACCATTTCCTCGAAGTTCGGCGTGCCGTCTCGCTCCATCGACACCTCGACGGTCGCGCCCACGGCCGGGCGACCGCTGGGCTCGCGCACCTTGCCCCGCAACGTCGCGCCCGCGCTCAGTTTGACCGTGGGCGCGTCCACCGTCGCGCCGGCCTCGACAAGGAACGGTTCCGACTTCGCTGCCACGCGGTCCTCGGCCGTCACCGAAACGCGTGAGGACAGTTTGGGTGCCTGCGGCGGCTCGGACGGGGGGCTGCCCGGCGCGAGCGCCTCGCGGATCGACGACATGGCCGAGTCGTCCGGGGTACTCGGCGACACGTCGCGAATCTCGTACGTGCCGTCCGCGGCAGTCGTCACCTTCCGCCCCCCGCCGCCCCCCATCATGCTCGCCATGTCGAATCCGCCACCCGCGGCGATCTGTACCTCCGCACCGACGACGGGGCTGCCATCGGAGTCGATCACCTTCCCGCGCACGATCGCCCCCGCGAGCATCGTGATGTCGTGGACGACTTCCCCGTCCTTCGCGTTCGCCGTGACCACCGACATCGAGTCCGGCTTCTGAATCCAGCCCGACGCCTTGACCGTGACCATCGTGCCGCCGAATCCGCCCATCCCACCGGCCTCGGCGCCCGCTGCTGCCGCGCCCGCGACGCGATACGTGCCGTCGGCGGCACTGCGGTTCGTCGACCCACCGCCGAAGCCCATCGCCCCGATCGTGCGCACCTCGGCGCCCGCGATCGGATTCCCGCTCGAATCGAGCACGCGTCCGCGGATCACGATCCCGCGCTTCATCCGGATCGTCATCTTCGTGACGCCCGTCGGCGCCACCTCTTTGGGGATGTCACCCTCCAGTTTGAACGGCCCCATCTCGCCGCCTTCGCGCCCGGGCGAGCCCATCACCGTCGAGAAGTCACGATGGTTGACGATGATCATCTCGACCTGTCCGGGCCCCGACGCGAACGTCACGACGCCCGTCGCGTCGGTGGAGCCGTAGAGGAAGCCGCCGACGCCGTCGGGCGCGTTCATGTTCCCGCGCGCGACGCCCATCGCGACTTGCGCGCCCTCGATCGGCGCGTGGGCGTCGTCCTCGCAATGCACCTCGACGGTCGCCCCTCCGACCAGGACGATTCTCGCGTCTTCCCTGCCCGGCTTGATCGCCGCGGAGAACGTGGTCGGGAACCCCGTCGCGTTGACGACCGCCCTCACCTCGCGCGCCCCGTCGTCGACGAGCGCGCGAAAGCGCCCCTCGGCACCGCTGGTCGTGAACGTGCGCTTGGTCAGGAACGAGGTCGGATCGTTGTCTCCCGTCTCGAGCATCGCGAGTTGCGCGCCGACGACCGGGGCGCCCAGCGAGTCGACGACCACCCCCGCGATCACCGAGCCCGTCTCCAGCACGAGCGTCGGCTCGCCCGACGCCGGTCCCTTCGCCGTCATGCGGATCGAAAGCACCGTCTGCCGCTTGCCGGAGGCCGTCGCGACGATCGCCAGCGGCCCGGGCGGAAGGCCTTCGAGGCGGAACCGCCCGTCATCGCCCGACTTTCCCTTCGCGAGCGGCGTCGGCTCGCGACCGAGCGTGCCGAACAACTCCGCCATGTTGCCGAGCAATTCGAAGATGTTCTCGAACCCGGTCAGGACGCGAACCTCCGCACCCGCAACCGGCTTGCCCGCTTCGTCGACGACGCGCCCGGTCAACGCCGCGGTTGCACCGACCTCGATGGTGCCAAGGTCCTTGTCTCGACCGGCGCGCACCTCGATGTCGGGTCGCTCGACCTCCGGATCGGGTTTGGATGCGATGCGGACGACGTATCCCTGCCCCGCCGCGAGTCGCTCGAATCTGACGCCGCCGGTCGCGTCGGACGCCGCATTGGCTCGGACCTCTTCACCGGCATGGCTCGTACCGACGACCAGCACGGGCGCGCCCTCGATCGCGACGCCGGAACCCGCGCGCGCGATTTTCATCGTGAGCCCGCCGAAACCGCGGCGTTCCACGTGACGCGAGGCGAGAACGCCCGCCCGATCGGCGTCGAGTTCGTTGCCCGAGTTTTCCCTCCCCGCCGCCCCTTCCATTCCGGAGGTCGATCCGTCGAGTCCCAACTCGTCGCCGGAGCGTGAGGCGGCGGAGTCGCTCGACGCGCCAAACCAAGCGAGGAACCCCTTCGGGCCCTTGATTGCCAGCGCGACCAATCCGGCGGCGACGAGGGCGAGGATCGCGAACCCGAGCGGCTTTCTCGACAAGACGGGACTCCCGAGCCCGAGCACCGGGCAGCGGCGTCGATCGTACGGGAAACCGCGGTCCGGGAGCTCCGCCTACGGCATTGCGACGCCGTTTTGGGTACGTTCCCCCCCGGTTCTCCATCCCGGAGGAGGCCCCCGGTGGGCGATTCGAATTCCATTCGGCCCGGTGGCAGATTCGACGACCTCGAGATCGAGGCCGCGATCGGTGCGGGTGCATTCGGGACGGTCTACCGCGCACGCGACCCGATGGTCGGCCGCACCGTCGCGCTGAAGGTCATCCGACCGGCCGGCTTCGCGCCCGTCACCGAGGAGTTCGAGCGGCGCTTCCTCCGGGAGGTGAGGGCTCTGGGCTCGCTGGTCCACCCCAACATCGCGGCGCTCTACGACGTCCACAAGCTCGACGACGGCGGCTGGGCGCTCGAGCTCGAGTTCGTCGACGGCCCGTCCATCGACGCATTGATCGGTCGCAACACACGGCTCTCGCCCTCCGAGGCGACGTCGATCGCGCGCGGAATCGCATCGGGGCTGCGTGCGGCGCATGAGGCTCGGGTGGTCCACGGCGACGTCAAGCCGGCAAACGTGCTGCGGACGAAGGCGGGCGTCATCAAGATCGTGGACTTCGGACTCGCGCGCACGATGGCGACCGAGAGCGCGATGAGTTCCTCGGGGCGGTTGTCGGGAACGCCGCACTATCTGGCTCCCGAGATCGTCGAGGGCGGCAAGCACACGCCCGCGGGCGACGTCTGGGGCTTCGGCGCGCTGCTCTATCGGGCACTGTCCGGGCGGCTCCCGTTCGACGCGGAGACGCTGCCCGGGCTCTTCTTCCGCGTGCTCAACACCGACGTTGCGCCGCTGCCCGACGACATCCCCGAAGCGATGCGCAAGCTGGTCATTGCCTGCCTCTCGAAGCGACCGGAGGATCGTCCCCCGATCGACGATCGGTTCTTCGCGGGGCTCGACCTGCGCAAGACGTCGCGCGAAGCGCCCGTGGCGGTGGCCGAGCGGGTCGAATCGCGGCGCCAAGACTTGATCGGCCGGGAGCCGGAACTCGGACAATTGAACGAGGCGCTCTCGCGCGCGGCCGCGGGTTCGACCGAAATCGTGGCGCTGACGGGCGCCGCGGGCATCGGCAAGACGCGCTTGACGGCCGCGCTCGAGCACGACGCACGCGCGCGGGGCATGCGGGCGATTCGCGTCATCGTGACGGCGACCGAGGGTCTGTTGCGTCCGCTCCACCGCGCCCTGGTGGCGGAAGACCCCGAGGCGGGCAAGCATGCGGGCGCGTCGGCCGACACGCGGTCGCCGAAGGCACCGGTCGCGAACCTGGCCGACGTCGAGCGCCGATTGACCGCGCTGGCGGCCGAGCGGGCGGTGCTGCTGGTGATCGAGGACTTTCACCGGGCGTCGGCGGAAGACGTGCGCATGCTCGCACGGCTGGCGGCGCGGATGGACGAGGGACGCGTGCTGTTTCTCGTGACCGAACGGGCGCCCGATCTGGACGCGACGGTGGGTGCGGCACCCAGGTACGAAGCGCTGCTCGGCGAGAAGGGCCGGCGCATCGACCTCGGGCCGCTCTCGCGCGAGGCGCTCCATCGGCTGCTCGCGGAAACGGCGCTGGGCGAAGCGGCCCCCGAACTCGCCGACCGCGCCGTCGTGCGCAGCGGAGGCAACCCGCTGTTCGCGATCCATCTGCTCTCCCACGCGCTCGAAGCGCGGGCGGAGCACAAGCGCAAGGGAATCGAGTCGAAGACGGCGGCGACGACGCTCGAGCCGCCGCCGATGCTCCGCGACCTGATGGTGCGTCGTCTGCGCGGCATGCCCGAGAACCTGCGCGAAGTGCTCGACGCCGCGGCCGTGGAGGGTGCGACGTTCGACGCCGAGGCGCTGGCTCGCGCGCTGGGGCACGAGCCGATCGACGTGCTGCGGAGGCTTCAACGGATTTCGCGCAGTCCCGGGCTGGTGGTGCCGCTCGAGCACGGCTACCGCTTCGCGCACCCGCTGCTCCAGGAGACGGTCTACGCCGAGGTCGCACCCGATCTTCGGCGGGCGCTCCATCGCTCGTACGCGTTCGATCTCGAGTCGCGGGGCGACGAGGTCGATCCCGAGCAGTTGGGTACCCATTGGGAACGGGCGAACGAACCCCAGCGCGCGGCACCGCATCTCTTGAAGGCGGCAGCGAAGGCGGGAAATCGACTGGAGTATTGGCGTTGCGCGGATCTCACCACCCGCGCGGGCGTCGGTATGCGATCGATGGGCGTCGAATTCGTGCGCGCACATCTGGAGGATCTCTTCGCCGTTGCGGGTGTGATGAGCGAGATCGGGCGGCCTGCGGATCGCGACGCGATCATGGACGACGTCGCGAGGACCGCCGAGACACTGGGTGACGCCGTGCTCGCCTACCGCGTTACGGCCCGTCGCGGGCTCTCCCGAATCCTGGGGTCAGGACTGGCCGATGGAGACGAGGCTCGGATCGTGGAAGCATCCAGGGAACTACCGGACTCGATCGACCGCGGCGTCGCGTTCTACGCGCTCGGCCTGATCGAGAAGTACCGCGGAAGCCTCGCGGCGGCGGAGGCGGCATTTGTTCGCGCAGACGAGTGTTTCGTGCGATTCGACGCGCCGGGAAGGCATGGCTCGGCGCTGGACCAGCTCGCAGCGATTGACGCGCTCGTCGGGCGTTCGTCTCGCGCGGCAATGCGCTACCAGGAAGCGGCCAGCGTCTGTCGTGCAGCCGGTCGATTCGGCAACGCCGAGATCAGCGAGGTGAATGCGGTGTTGGTCGACATCGAAGCGGGCCGGATCGATGGAGCCGTCGAACGACTCGATCGGTCGGCGCGTGTCCTCGATGCCGAAGGCGGCACGGTTCCCGCCGCGCGCATCCGGGTGATGCTCGCGAGACTGCGTTTTGCCTTCGGCGAGCTGACGGCAGCACGGGGCCTGGCGGCCCGGGCGGTCGAGGCGCTCAGGCGAATCGGAATGAAGGCCGGCATCGCGAAAGCGTGCGCGATCGTGGCAGATCTCGCGATCGCGGCAGGAGATGCGCAGTCGGCGGCGGACCACATCGCGGAGGGACGGGAAGCGGCCAGAGCGCTCGGGAATCGCACGGACATCCTGCGGTTCGAGTTTCAGGATGCGCTGCTAGCGACGACGCAGCGTCAACCGGAGATCGCGGAGCGGCTGGCGTCGCGAGCGCTGGATTCGCTGACGCCGGACGAACGCTCGCTCATCGACATCGACGCGGTCATGCCTCTGCTGGACGCATCGGTACTCGGATTGTCTCCCTCGCTGGGTCGGTCCCTCATCGAATCGACGATCGCCAGTGCGCCCGCCGAGAGCGCACTGGGGCGCACCGCTAGAGCCCTGTCGGACGGCTTGGACGCCGCTGGCGCAGCCGACGCCGGAGGCCTCGAACGAGCGGCCACTTCGTTGCTCCGAGCCGATGTCGGACTCCGAAGAGCCCAATTGCACGTCATCGGCCGGACATGGACTGCGATGGCGGCCCGGACGCGGGGGAATGACGCGGACGCCCGACGACTCGCGGCACAGGCCGTCGAATCCGCCGAGGCACTGGCCCACCTCCCGCTCAAGAGTTGGGTTTTGTTCGTGGTATCGCCGATCGCGGTCAACCCGCGCTGAGAGGGGGCTTGCGCCGGCTCCGGCGGTTGGAGGACAATTCCGCCGCCCGCCAACGAGGAGTTCCACCATGCCCGGAATCTGGCCTGATTTCACGCCGCTGTCCGGAGGCAATTCGGCGCGAGTGCTGCTCGACCAGATCATGGCACTCTGCGTCGACGGCTTCGCACAAGGGCCCGCCGCCGGTGATCCGCGATTCATGCAGATCCGACAGTCCGCAATGAAGGATCAGACGCTGGTCGATCACGGTCGAATGACGGATTTCATCAACATCCCCGGAGGACCGGGCGTGCCGGGGACGGGCAGGCCGAGCGTCAACGATCCGATTCCCGGCGAGCTGAAACTCGAGGCGGCGTGGACCGACCTCATGGCGTGCCGATCGGAACTCCTTCCTCCGATGCTGGATTTCATTCACGCGGTCGAGCACATCGACCATCTTGGCGGAACCGGAAGCCGCGTTCCCGGGCCGCCCACACCGATCCCCGTGGTGACGGGCAAGTGGCCGGACATTCGGGTCGGTGGGCGGGGAAACGAGGGCAAGACGGCACGTACGCTCCTGGGCGGAATCGCTGTCATCTGCCTGGGCGAATCGCATTTCGTGTCGATGGACGAGAAGAGAAGGTCGCTTCTCGAGGAGTTGGCGGCGATCGCGACTCTCGACCGCCTCAATGTGGCGCACGACGGATTGCGCAACTTCGTGACTGCCGGCGGCACCGAAGTCTCGACCGGCTCGATGACTCCTGCGCTGAAGCATGTGCGGGACGCATATGCGATGCTCGAGAAAGCGTTTATGCCCAAGGGGACCGGAGTCGACGCCGCCATAGCTGCGGCGGCAATCGCCGCGGTACGACACGGAACGACACCGCCGCCCCCGATTCCGGTCCCGCTGAAGAGCGGCGGGCCGAAGCCTCCCAAGATGTCGTCGCCGCAGGCCAAGGCGAAGCCGGGGCCGAAATCGGCGCCCAAGTCACCGAGGAAGAAATTGGCGTAGCGCACTACGTCTGGCGGTGCGAACGCCGCGTGCACCCGAGCGGGGGCCCTTCGCATCCGCTGGCGAATGAGGTCGTCATGAAGCGTTCGTTCACGCTCCTGCTCGCTCTCGCACTCGCCGGGCGATCGATCGCCCCGGGTTCCGTCGGCGCCGACACCGTCACCGAGATCTCGATCGACTGGGCGTCGGACGGACGCCTCCCTCCCGTCGGAGATCAGGGCATCTCGACCACGTGCGTGGCGTGGGCGGTCAGAACCGTCGCCGCGTTTCATCGCGACCGGCACGCCGGTGAGGCGGCCACCCGTTCCGGCGCCAGAGCGTCGGCGGGCGGATTCCGCCTCCCTCCCGGCCTGGACATGACTCCGAGCGTCACGTTCATCTACAACGCGTCGATTCGGCAGTTCTTCGAACAGAAGCACCTGCCGAACCTGGAATTCGAAGTGTGGATGCGCGACGAGGCCAACCGAAGGAACGCATTGACGACGACCGTTCAACCTGTATTCGATTCGCTCCGAGACATCGGATCCCCGTCCGAGTTCACAGCCCGGTTCTCCTCGGATTGGTCGGTCACGCCTGACGCGAATCAACTCGCAGGGGCGACGGCGCTGTGGCCCGAGTGGAACGGCGCCGTGAGAACGGCAAGGACCGTCTCGCTCGAAGGGAATGCGGTCGCGCGGCGAAAGGAGGTCAATCGCGAGCTCCAATTCGGGCCGCTGGTCCTGCTCATGACGGCATACCCGGACTTCGTCCGATGCTCGACGGTCGGCGGCGACTATTCACCCCTGACCCATCGCACGTCCGATTGGGTCTCTCATGCGGTCGTGATCGTCGGATACGACCCGAGTCACTTGGTTCCGGACGACGGGAAGCGCAAACCGGCCTTCCGATTGATGAATTCCTACGGCGAGGAGTGGGGCGATCACGGGTTCACCTGGGTTTCAAACGACCGCCTCTTCGGTTGCAGCTTCGGTCCTCCGCTGGCCCAGGAGGTGTGGACGTGTTCGCCCCTCGTGGGTAAGTCGATGAGCGGGCCGACAGGTCCCGTCGATGCGCCGGTCGGCTTTCTCGGCGGATCGGGCTGGGAGCCCGACGGTCCCCGAGGGTGCGACGAAGTTCCGACTCCCGCGTTGATCGAGACCGAACCCGCGAGAGGCGACACCCCGGGCAGCGACCCAAGACCCCCGTCGTACGCGTCGACGTCGCGCCCGAACTCGCTCGAGTTCAAGCAGCGGGTCGCTGGCGCGAGGGTGACGGTCACGGCGCCCCTCGTGCCCTGGGTCCCTGCCCTCGCCGATACGACCATTCGATACTTCGTCGACGGCCGCGAAGCGTCATCGATCGATCGGAAGGAGACTGGCTATACGTTTCGGTTCGCGGGGCACGACGACCCTGGAACGTTTGGCGCAATCGCGGAGTCCGCGCCGAGCGCGCCGGACGCCGAGTTGGCCCGACCGACGGGGTCCGTGCCAATCGATCGTTCGACGTTCGACGAGAACAAGGCGGATGCCTCAAAGGCGGGGAAGGGCGAGCTCGACGAGGAGAAGCCGTGCGAACCGCCGTCCCTTCGCGACCCGGGCTTCGGTCGCGACCCCAAGTACATCGGTGCGCGGGTCGATCGTGGCGTCCTCGAAATCACTGATCCAGAACACCCGAACCTCAAGGGCGGACGAGACGTCGTCATCTGTATCGAAGTGTATTACCCCGGTGATTGTGACCCGCGGTCCGTCACCTCGTACACCGTTCGAATCCCGAAGTAGCGGCGCGGACACCCCTCGCACCGGTCAGTTCTTCCCCGGTGCGACCGCCATCAGGAGGCGCAACCGGTCTTCACCGGCGCGCAGGGGCACGGAGAGCGTCGCGAATCCCTTGCGGGACAGCACCAGCGTGTAGCGCCCGGTCCGCAGCGCGGTCCAGCGGAACGCCCCGTCGGCGCCGGTATTGGCGTTGCGCGATACCGTCGCGCCGGGCGCGGCTCCGTCTTCGGCGCCGGTCAGCGTGAGTCTGGCGCCCGCCAACGCCTCGCCGGCCTCGTTGGTCACCAGCCCCGCGATCGGGAGTCCCGGGTCGAGCACGAGATCGGCGGTAAACGGCGACGTGCCCGCGACCAGATCGAATTCCCGTGGCTCGCCGGGCAGGTAATCCCGCTTGCGGTTCGCTGCCACCCGCCAGCGGCCGGGAATGCGATTCGTGAGTTCGTATCGCCCGTCGGCATCCGTCACGGCGTTGCCCCGCCCTCGCGACGGCGGTTCGCCCATCGGGTCGACGTTGACGTTCGCGCCCGCGATCGGCGCGCCGGTCCGTAGGTCGGTCACGCGCCCGACCAATCTCACGGTCGCCGACAGCACGAGTCGCACGGGCGGAGGTCCCCCCGCCGCGGTCGACAGCACGTCGGAAGGCAGCGCCTCCGCGTCACCCCAGGTCGCGCGCACCCGCACGCCCTCCACGGGAGGCACGTCGTCGATCGAGAACGTCCCGTCCTGCGCGGTGAAGGTCTCGAGGAAGCGCCCCGTGTTGCGCGCACCCCGCACCGCGCCGCGCCCGCCGACCAGCCACACGCGGGCGGCGGTGGCGGGCGAGCCATCGGCCAACGACACCGAACCGGACACGACGCCGGCGAGGAGCACATCGAAGTCGTAGGTGACGGACGCCGGCCCCTGCGTCCCATCTTCCGGCACCCTGACCTGGAGAGGACCCGATTTGGGATACCAACCGGGACTCGGAATCGACACGCGATGCGTGCCCGCTGCCAGTCCGTCGAGCGCGTACCACCCTCCCGACCCGACGGTCACCGTCATGGCGGACGTCCCGCGTTCCGGACGAAACTCGAGCATCAGGCCCTCGACGCCGAGTCCGTTCGGGCCCGTGACGGTGCCCGACACGATCGCACCTCGCCGGAGCGCGAGATCGTGTGTCAACGACCCGTTGCGCAGTCCGGCGATCGCCGCGAGCGCCGCACTCGCCTCCTTGGCGCTCGGGTAGGGCGCGTGCCCCCCGTCCCTCACCGACAACATCACCGGTCTTCCCTGCGGCAACGAGAGCGAGAAGACACCGCTCGGATCCGCGTTGCCTTGAGCCCGATAACGCAGGCCGTCCGGACCGTCGACGTCGAGTTGGATCGAGGCCTGCAGCCCGGCGTTCGTTGCCGCGTCGCGCACGACGCCGGTCCACGTCACGTGCGCCGGGAAGGCCAACTCGACGCGCTCCTCGGCCCCACCCCGCAGCGTCACCCGCTTGCGCGCGTACGACGAAGATCCCTCGTATGCCCGGACGAACACGTCGCCGGCCGCGAGTTCCGGGAACGACACCGCACCGCGCCCGTCGGTCGCAGCTTGCGCGAACACCCTCGAGGAGACGGGATCGTCCGACGCGCTCACGATGACGGGAAGACCGGCGACCGCGCGGCCATCGATCGTGACGAAGACCTCGAGTTTCGCCGCCGGAGACAACCGGAACGTCCCCTCGAGGCCGCGACCGTCCACGATCACGTCGTCCATCATCAATACGCCGTCGCCGCCGGCGACGATGCGCACGTCATAGCGGCCGGGTACGGCGTCGAGCCGGAATCGGCCCTCGGCGTCCGTCGTGCCCTCGGCCGCCACCTTGCCCTGGAGCAGCGACACCGTCGCGTTCGCGATCGCACGGCCATCTTGGCCGACGACCACGCCCCGCAGCGAGGCGGCCGACGACTTGACGACCTCGGCAGCCGGTTGGTCGGACGCGGGTCCCGTCGTCGATTCGACGGGTCGAAGGTTCGGCCTCGGCGCCGCGCGCAACTCCCCGTCGCCGTCGCCCTCGTCGTCCGTGGCCTCGTCGGGCTCGACGAAGTCGGGCACGTCCCCTTCCCGCTGCCCATCCCCGTCCGACAGGAACTCCGGCATCGGGATCACGCCGGCGCGCATCGCGAGGACCGCCGCACCGACGAGGGCAGCCAGCACCGCGAGCAGGAGGACAGCGCGCTTCACGCCGCGAGGGTAGTCGATGCACAGCACCGGAAACGAAAACGCGGCGGGCGTCCGAAAACGCCCGCCGCGGAAGAGGTCGACCGACTCGGACCTACTGGGCGTGGAGGATCTCCACCTGGCCCGGCAGGAGCGAGAGCGAGTCGAGAGGTCCCGGAGCCCCCACCACGAGGTCCGGAATCAAATCGTTGTCGAGATCGGCGGCCGCGAGCGACGCGCCCGCGGCGCCGTCGGTCGTGGGCGAGTCGGGGCCGTAGACGTCGGTCGAGGCCGGCGTCACGAACGCGCCGTTGCCGGCACTTCGGAAGAGGGTCAACGTGCCCGCGCCCAGCGTCACGCCGAACGAAGCCGCCGGGGCCGCGATGACGCACTCGGGGTGCGCGTCGCCGGTCATGTCTCCGGGGACGAGGATCACGGCGCCGAACTGCGCACCGCCTTCCTGCGTGCGGTCGATGATCTCGCTGCCCGCCGTGAACGAGGCCGTCGCCGGACTCGTGTTCATGAAGGGGACGACGTAGCCGGCCTCGATCGTCGTGTTTACGTCGCCGTAGGGCGCGCCGACGAGGAGATCCATGTCGCCGTCGTTGTCGAGGTCGGTCGCGGCGAGGGCCGAGCCGAACTCCACCGCGAAGCCGGGCGTGCTCGTCGTGAGCGAGCGGAGCAGCGTCCACGAGGGCGCACCGCCGTAGATGCGGACCTCGCCACCGGCGCCCGCGCTCTCGCCGGGGACGCCGATCACGACGTCGCCGAGCGTGTCGTCATTGAAGTCGGCGATCACGACCGCGGCACCGAAGTTCGCGTCGTCGGAGGGCGACGTGTGGATCAGCGTCGTACCGACCAGCGCGCCGAAGGTCGCGAGCGTCGAGGAGCCGGAGAGGCACGCGACGCGGCCCGCGCCCGGGTGGGCCGAAACCGTCGTGCCGGGCGCGCCGACCGCGAGGTCGTCGAAGCCGTCGGCGTCGACGCGGCCGACCGCGAGGGCCGAGCCGAAGCCGCCGCTCGACGCCGCGCCGTTCGGATCGGCGTAGGGGCCGAACGCGACCCCCGCGTGCGAGACGTTGTTCGCGAGGAGATAAATCTGGCCGGCGCCGAGCGTCAGCGCGACCGGGTCGCCCGGCGCGCCGATCACGACGTCGGAAAGCCCGTCGCCGTTGAAGTCACCGCACTCGATCGTCTCGCCGAATTCGGCGCCGTCGGCCGCGACGCCGCCGATCCAGTTGGTCGGGAGGATCGTGCGCGTGGGCACCGTGGGGAAGGTCCCGTTGGGCGCCTGGAGGAAGAGGAGCACCTTGCCCGCGTCGGCCAGCGCGCCGTTCGCGGCACCCGGGTGACCGACGAACATGTCCTGACGTCCGTCGCCGTCCCAGTCGCAGAGCGCGACGGACGAGCCGAAGCGGAAATCGGCAGGGGTTCCGGGGCTCGAGAGGGTCGCGTCGGAAATGAATCCCGCCGCGCCGCCTCCGCCACCGCCGCCCGAACCGCCCCCGGAACCGCCGCCGCAGCCGGCGATCGAGAGGAGGGAGAGAGAGACCGCCGCCATCGAAAAACGAAGTGCCTGCATGGTGGAAAACCTTCCCGGCCGGATCACTCCGGACCGACATCCCGCGAGCTCACCGCTCGCACGAGTCCTTTCGGCCATCCCCCCTTGCGAACTTGAGCCTTCTGTTCAGGAAAGTGGACGTCGGGGACGAAGGGGCGCGGGAGGGGTGGGCGTATTCGGCCCGAACAGGGCCGAACCGGGGTGGAAGCGTCTTGGTAGCGTCGGCGCGTGCTCCGGGCTTGTGCCATCGCCGCGATCGACGGGTATCAGCGGTACCTCTCCCCCCGCAAGGGGTGGCGATGCGCGTACGGGGTCCACACGGGACGCGCCTCATGCTCCGACTTCGGCGCGCGCGCGATCTCCGATCGAGGTGTCCTCGGGGGCGTACGCCTTCTGTTCCGCCGATTCCGAGGCTGCCGCGCGGCGGCGTTCGCGATCGCAACGAAGCAGCAAAAGCGCACCGAGGATCAATCATCGTCGTCGGCGCGACGCGCGTGCGCGCCGTGCGGCAACGCGGATGACGCGGCGGGGACCGCCGCTTGTGCCGTGATGGACGTGGCCTCGATCGCGTGTTGGTGAGAGCGGGGGCCACGACGGACGACGGATCTCGTTTGCGGGCTCCGAGCCGACGTGCGCCCGGATCGGATGGCAACTCGGGGCGCGGCGCGCGAATTCATCGTGGCGGGCGACATCGGTCGTCGCGTCCTCCCTTCCGATCCACCTTCGCATCCACCGGAGTCCCCATGTTCGCCCCCCGCCTCGTCGCCCTCGCACTTGCACCGACGCTCCTCCTCTGCGCCTGCGGAGGTTCCGGGGCCGACGGCGGCGGGCCCCCCCCGGTGGCCGTCTCGATCACGGTCGAGGCGCCGTCCATCCCCGAGGGCGAAGGCTACGTCATCGACGCAGCCGGTGTGGTGGACGACACGGCAAACGTGACGCTGGGCGACAACGGGAACGACGAGGCGTTCGTCGGGGTGCTCTGCTTCGACCTGACCGGAATCGGCGACGTGACCGACGCCGAACTGGTCGTCCATCGCGGCGCGCTGCTCGGAAACCCGCTCTCGCTCGGAACGCTCTACCTCGACCACATCGAGGGCGACGGCGTGCTCGACCCGACGAACGCGTTCGACGGCACCTTGGTCGCCGATGCGCTGGTCCTCGCCGACCAGCCGTCGTGGGCGCTCGACGTCACGGCGCTGGTGGCCGCCGACGTCGTAGCCGGGCGCGCGACGAGCACGTTTCGCCTCCGTTTCGCCCTACCCACGAACGGCGACGCGACGGCCGACTTCTATCGGATCATCTCGAGCACCAGCGCCTTCATCGACTCACGGCCGGCGCTGACGGTCACGCACGTCGCACCTTGATGCGAATCGAAGGTGCGGGAGGCAGAGACAGGTTCTTCCACTCGGCGCGGTAACTCGCGGACCCGGCGCGATCCGGATTCGTGCGTGGCCGAGTCGGGATCGCGAGCGAACGGCGACGAGGAAGCCGATTCCGCAGATCCCGGGGGAACGGGCGACGCGGTCTTTGCCGGGGCGCCGCAGGGACCGGGGCGAAGTTTTACCTTCCGCTACCGCGGCACTCGCCCGGTCTTCTCCGTGCCCGAACGTGGCCAGAGGAGGTTCTTGCGCTCGGACGAAACCGATTGTCGGTCTCGTCCTCCCGGAGTTTGCTCATGCACATGCTGCGATTCCTCGCCCCCACGCTCGCCCTCGTCGGCGTAGTCGGGATCGGCGCCCCCGTCGGCGCATCCGACCGCGACCGTGAATTCGTCTGCCGCCCTCGCCCCATCGTGATCGCCCACCGGGGTGCCAGCGGGTACCGCCCCGAACACACGCTTGAGGCCTACGAACTCGCGATCGACCTCGGCGCCGACTTCATCGAACCGGACCTCGTCTCGACGCGCGACGGAGTCCTCATCGCACGTCACGACAACGTCCTCAACCTGACGACCGACGTGGCGGCACGGCCCGCGTTCAGCGGGCGACGCACGACGAAGGTGGTGGACGGCGCGGTCGTCGCCAACTCGTGGTTCAGCGAGGACTTCACGCTCGCCGAGATCCGGACGTTGCGTGCGATCGAGCGCATTCCCGCGGTGCGGCCCGACAACACCGACTTCGACGGACAGTTCCGCGTTCCGACGCTTCAGGAGGTGATCGACCTCGTGAAGCGCAAGGAGTGCCGGACCGGTCGCCGCATCGGGCTCTACCCCGAGACCAAGCACCCGACCTACTTCGACGCGCTGGGCCTCTCGCTGGAGGAGCCGCTGGTTCGAACGCTCCATCGCAACGGGTACCGGCACAAGAGCGACCCGGTGTTCATCCAATCATTCGAGGTTCGCAATCTGAAGGATCTTGCGCGCATGACCAATCTCAGTCTGGTCCAGTTGCTCTGGCTGGAAGGGCAGCCATACGACGCGGTGGCCGAAGGCAGCACCCTCGACTACGACGAGATGGCCACACCCGCGGGACTGCGTGCCATCTCACGGTACGCCGACGGAGTCGGTCCGGAGAAGACGTACTTTCTGATCCCGCGGGCGCCGGACGGGAGCCTCGACGTCGACAACGCCACGAACTTCGTCCGAGACGCACATCGCGCGAACCTTCTCGTTCATCCCTACACGTTCCGCGCCGAGAACGTGTTCCTCCCGACCGAATTCCGTATCGGCGCGGACCCGCTCGCGATCGGAGACGCCGAGGGCGAGATTCAGGCGTTCCTCGCGCTCGGGATCGACGGTTTCTTCACCGACCATGCCGACGTCGGCGTGGCCGCCCGGAATGAGTTCGTCGGAGAGCGCGATCGCGGGTGCGGCAACCGCCGAAGGTAATCGCTGGTTGGACGATGGCCGCGGGGGCCGTACCGACCCCCGCGGCCGCTTCGTCCGCGACCGAGGGCGGCGGACCGTCGGATCGCCTTCGACGTCCGTCGGATCGAGACGACCCCGATCCGCCCCGCGCACGGATCATCGCGACGTACGCCGAGCCCGGTCGGATCCGGACGGATGGGCGGGATCGGAATCGCCCGGAGACTCGTCTTCCACCGGGGGCCGCCGAGCGACCAGGAACAAGACGGTCGCGAGCACGATCCAGCCCGGCACGCCGTCGTAGAGCCACTTCGAACCCGCCCAGTCGCGCTCGACCGAACGCTGGGTCAGCGCGCTGTGGACCGGAAGCCACGCGGTCGCGCCGTGAAGCCCGATGCCGAACCAGAGCGTCTTCCAACGCCGCCGCGCGGTCGAGGCCACGAGCGAAAGCAGGAACAGGCCGACGAAGCTCGGCCCGAAGCGCTCGAGGTCGACGAGGTTGCGCCCCCACGCGGCCAGCACGTCGAGGGCGCCCGAGGCCGACGACGCGAGGTCCTTCGGCGCGTCGCGTTCACGAAACGCGTGGACGCCCGCGAAGATCGCGGCCACCGCGAGGTGCGTGGTCTTTTCCGCGAAGCGCGCGCGGAATCGATCGAAGAGCCAGCCGCGGAAGAACATCTCCTCGAGCGGAGCGAGCAACAACAAGAGCGTGAAGACCGTCGGGAGGCGCTTGGCGAGTTTCGCGGTCCCGTTCTCTTCCCACGAAAGATGCCCCGCCGCAGCATCGAGCAACGCGATCGCGACCAGCGCCCCGATGCCGATCGAGAAGCCCGCGAGCCAGAGCACGGGACGCGAGGCCGGCCCCCGGAGCCCCCAGACGTCCGACGGCACGCTCCGCCACGGCTTCGTCGCGAACAACAGCACGCCGAGGAGCGACACGAGAAGCAGATAGCGGAAGACCTTCGCGAACGGCAACGCGCCGAAGAGCGACGACAGCGCGCCGTGGAGCGGCCCCGCCGTGAAGATCGCGAACGTGATCGCGCAGGCGACGGCGCCGACTACGACGACGGGCGACGGGGACGGGCGGTCGTCGGGCACCCGCGCAACCTACCCGCGCGAGGAGCGCTTCCCTACACGCGGCGGTGCTTCCACGTGCCGCGCGAGAACCAGATCGCGATGCAAACGCCTCGCAGCCCCGCCGTGACCGCGATCACGATCCAGATGCCGCGCACGCCCCAGTCGAGATCGATCGCCACGTAGCGCGCGAGCGGAATGCGGATCACGGTCAACGCCACCGAGACCGCCATCGGAGGCCAGGTCAGCCCGGCACCCGAGAACGCCCCCTCGAGCACGTGTTCCCACGCCTGGAACATCAGGCACGGCGCCACGATTCGATAGAAATCGGCGGCGTACGCCCGCGCGACGCCCGACTCGGCCTCGGGAATGAAGAGCCGCGAGAGCGGGTCGGCCAGCACGAAGAGCAGCGCGCCCCAGATGGCGCACACCCCGCTGCCGAGCGCGCCGGCCCTTACGGCGCAGCGCGCCGCGTCGTCGGGGCGGTGCGCGCCGAGCCTGCGCGACACGAGCGAGGCCGCGGCCACCGAGAAGCCGAGGGTCACGCTCCAGGCGACCAGTTCGCCCCGAAGCCCGGCGCCGATGCCCGCCTGCGCGGCGTCGCCCCCCACCTCGGTCACGACGCCGGAGAGACCGAAGTAGATGCCCACGAAGAAGAGGCCCGCGAGCGTCATCGGAACGCCGACGCGGGCCACGCGGAAGACGACCGAGAGGTCGATGCCGGGCACGGACCCGCGACGGATCGGCGTCGTGTCGTCCAGGCGCATGGCGGCGTCGCTCGGACGCGACGACGAGAGGTAGCCCCGTCGGCGCAACAAGATCGTCGACGCGATGACGCCGCCCGTGATCGAGAGCGCGGACGCGAGTCCCGCCCCCGAAACGCCCATGACGGGTATCGGCCCGACGCCGAACATCAGGACGGGATCGAGGAGCGCGTTGGCGGTCAGCGTGCAAGCGGCGACGAGGAACGGCGTGCGCGTGTTGCCGTGGGCACGGAAAATCGCGTCGGCGGCGCTCTGCGCGAGCAGCGCGAACCCCGCCGCGTAGAAGCATCGAAGGTAGCCCGTGCACATGTCGGCCGCTTCGACGCTGACGTGCGTCGCGGCCGGGATGAGCGGCGCCCACACGACGCCGATCACCCCGACGACGAAACCGAGCGCGGCGGCGAAGCGCAGGCCGTGGAGCGCGACGTAGCGCGCGGCATCCTCGCGCGCGGCGCCGACGTATCGCCCGACGAGCGCTCCGAGTCCGGTCCCGGCGAGAGCGGAGAGTGCGCCGAACGCCCACGTCCCGAACGTGGCGACGGAAAGCGCCGCGACGGGTGCGGGGCCGTGATCGGAGAGGCGGCCGACCCAGATCTGGTTGATCCAGTGATAGGCGACCATCACGAGACCGGACGCGCTCGCGGGGAGCGCGAGCGAGAGGATCTCGCGCACCGTCGTCGGCGCGAGAGGCGCCGCGAGGGCGTCGGGGCGCGTCGGAAACGCGGCGTCGCTCACGAATTCGCGACGGGACCCGAGTCCGACGCCTCGCCTTCGGGACTCGCGATGCCGACGCCCGCGAGAATGCCGAGCCCGATGCCCGCGAGTCGATGGAGGAACGCCCAGACCGTCGGTGCCGCAAGCGCGATCGACGGCGGCGCGAGCGCGTCGTGGAGTTCGGGGGCGAGGAAGAGCCCTACCGCGGCCACGAACGAAGCGCCTTCGAGCGCGCGGCGGGCCGTGCGAGCGGTGACGGGTAGCGCCGCCGCGGCTGGCAGCATCGCGAGGAACAGCGCCGCGCCGGCGGCGACCCCGTCGCGTGCGAGGGCGCAGGCGATCGCAGCGACGAGCGCACAGGCCATCCGTACGACACCGACCTCGATGCCGACGGCCACGCGACGCACGCGCGTGACGAAGTCGAGCAGCGCCAGCAGGGCGAGCGGGCCGAAGATCGGAACCAGCACCGCGCGACGATCGGGGCCGGGCACCCACGGGTGGGCGGTCGCGACGAGCACGAGCACGAGGCCCGCAAACGCGAGCGACGTCACCGCCTCCCCGCAGAGGAGGTCGCGGCGCGTGCGGGCGAGCAGCGCCGCCGCCGCGAGACCGAATCCTGCGGCGAGCGCGAGCGCCCCGGCGGCACCGGTTCGATCGGCTCCCGTCAGGTCGCCGATGAACGGAAGACACCAGATCCCGACGGCGAGACAGAGCAGCACCACCCGCGTGCGGGCACGCGCGAACGCTGGCGACGTCGGTTCATCGGCGTCGCGCCAACCGCACGGGATCGAAAGACTCGACGTGTTCATGCCCTGCCACGGCGCAATCGGAGCGCAAGGCCGACGGCCCAGAGCGCCGTCACGCCGAACGTGACCAGCGCGAGGGCGAAGGCGCCTCGGCCCGCGATCGTCCACCGCTCGAACGCGGGCAGCGCATCCTCGACGCCGTAATGAATGGCGACGGACAGATGCGCCGACACGAGGGCGAGCAGGAGGGCCGCGGTCAGTCGAAGTCCGAGCGTGGTTCGGGCGATCCGGCTTCCGAGCGCCGAGATGGCGACGTACGCGAAAGGGCCGAGGAGGCTCGCACGCTCGCCCGCAGTGCGCATCAACAGGCTGGCTGGCATCAACAACGCCACGAGCGCGAGTGCGAGGCGAAGTCCGCCACCGCTGCGGAGCGGGGTCCCCTCGGGTACGGGCGCGGCGTAGACCGGGCGGATCGCGTCACGGATCGCGACGGCCAGGAGCACCAGCAGTCCGATCGCCGCGATGAGGCGCGCCACGTCGCCCTGGCGATCGTGCAGGAGCACGCCGGCGGCGAAGAGCGCGACGAACGCGTCGCCCGAGGCGAGCAGCGAGCGCAGCGTATCGGGACGACCCGCGAGGAGCACGCCGATCGGGCCCATGACGAGCAGGAGCAGCGCGGGCAGGATCAGGAGCGGGCCGCGGGCCATCGGCGTCGCGACGTCGTCGGAGAGCGTGGCATTCTGCAATTCGACCCCGGGCACGACGCACGCGATCCACACGAGCGCCGCGAGCCCGGTCGTCCCGTAGGCGAGCGACGTCTCTCGAGGGCTCGGGAGGTCGTGGGAGGGCGTCACGGGGATGACTATGGTAGCCGTGCCTCGGCACACCCCCGCCCGGAGTTCGTCCTGCTCTACAAGGTCACCGTCGGCCGCGACACCTACCTCGGAACCCCCGAGCAGGTCGTGCTCTGGATGTCGAAGGCTCACGGCGCGCCCGAGGGCGGCGTCCTCGCCTACATGCGTGGCATCGCGGACCGCGTTGGCAAGGCCGGGAAGAAGAACGTCCCGGTGGACGTGTCGGAGCCGCTCGCGTTTCTCGAATCGCTCGAGAGCGCGGGCTTCGTGACGATGGAGGAGCGCTCCGAGGCGTCGACCGAGCGCGTCGACCCGAAGGGGTTGCTGGACGAAGGTCCCGTCGCCTTTTCGGACAAGATCACGACGCAGGAACTCGAGGACGACGTCTTCGACGGGCTCGACGACCCAGCCGACGGGTGAGCGCCCCGCGCTCGTTCAATAGTCGAATGCTCGCTTGCCGAAAAAGAGCCAATAATCGATGACGTGGTGGTTGAGCAGCACGGTCACCGCGAAGATGAAGTAGAACGGGCTGCGGGGCAGATTCGCGAAATCGAAATTGCCGAAGAGGAGCACCATCGCGCCGATCCCGATGCTGAAGGCCGCCGCACAGACGTAGGTGAAGGGGAACGCTCCGTCGCGGCAGAACCGGCTTTGCTTGGGTCCCCGGATCTTGCCGCCCCGCCACTTGGCGTTCATCGCGAACCACATGATGCCGAACGCCTGGACCGAGTGCCAGGCGTTGTACGCCTGGAACGACACGTCGAGGTCGTCGAGCGACGTCAGGAACCAGAACGCCGACTGGGCCGCGAGGAGGATCGCCCCCTCGCGCCAGTTCGTGCGGCCGCCCGCGATCCGGTGGTTCACGGCGTCGGCGAGCCAATACGCCGCCGCGACCAGCGCCACGAGCCCGGTCAACCAGACGAACCACGCGGCGCCGAGCGCCTTCGCCACCGGCTGTCCCATGAAGACGAACGCGTCGCGATCGGAGACGGCGCGCGTCACGAAGTAGAGCGGGCCGACGAGCGTCGCGACGAGGAGCGCCTTGGCGCCGAGATCCCACGGCTCGCGGCCGCTCTTCAGGCGGTAGCGCATGCCGATGTGGGCCAGTTGCGCCGCGCCGTGGAAGACCGCGCTGTAGAGCACGAGATTCGCGGCCGCCTGGAAGTACTGGTGGAACGCCAGGTACATCATCGTGAACGCGACGAGGTGAGGCGAGAGGCGAAGCAGCAGCCGGTGCTCGCGCTTGAAGTCCACGTCCATGTACGTGCGCACGAGGCTGAAGAAGATGTGGGGGCCGCCGAGCAGCACGGGAATGACGAGGTCGAGCGCGCTCGATGCCCCGTCGACGCGGAGGATGTTCGCGTCGCCGCCCTTGGCGGTGAAGACCGACGCGATCGCGAAGACGAGGAACGTGCTTCCGAGGAAGAGCGCTCCGTCGAATGCGAAGTCACGAATCCACGTCCCCTGCTGCGCGGGCAGCGGGAACGCGGAAGAGGGGATCGAAACGCTGCCGGCCGAGTCGGGAGGGGCCATCGCGAGATCTCGTCAGGGTCCCCCGGGGGAACCCGTCCACGGTGCGATCAAACGCGGAACGCAAACGGCGGTCAACAGGCGAGGCGAACCGGGCCGACGACGGCGTGCGGCCGACGGGCGGCAGGGCGTGAGCCCGAACCGCTCGTTGACGGCGAGGCTCGCCTCCCCGAGAATCCTAGTTCCTGTCGAAGGGTTCCATGCACACCACGAAGATCATGCACACCACGAAGTTCCCGTTCGCCGTCGCCGTCGCAGCCTTCCTGACGGCGTGCAATCACGTCGAAGCCACCCACAACCGGTGCGGCGGCGAGGTGGCGTGTCCGAAAGCGCCCTGCGATCCGATCGATGTCATGGCCGATCGACCGAATCGCCCGTTCAAGGAGCTCGGTGTCGTCGAAGTCCGCGTCGATCGCGGCACCGCCTTCAAGAATACGACCCTCGCCGACGCCATGCCTGCACTCGTCTCCGAGGGCCGGTTGATGGGCGCCGACGCGATCATCCTGACCCACGAAGAGTTCACGAGCTGGTACGACAAGGGCGAGCCGGCCTCACCGATCCACGACTTGGAGCGTCAGGAGAGTTGGTACATCACCGAGAAGGCCCGCTACGTATCCGGCCTCGCCGTCGTCTATACGGGCCCGCCGTGCGGCGTGCCGACGTCCACCGCCGCGTATGCCCCGGCGCCGGTCGCGAGCATCCTCCGCGCGTCCGCACCCGTGGCGCGCTCGGTCCCGGCGGGAAGTCGCACGACGGAGTGCTTCCGGCTCCGGCCGGACGGGACGTGGGTGCCTACACCCTGTCCCCCCGCCCAGCCCTCCGGCCCCCCGGCTCCGACCTATGTCGCGCCGACTCCGGCGCCGATCTACGTCGCGCCGGCTCCGGTTCCCGTGCCCGACCCGGTTCCCGCGCCCACTCCGGCTCCCGCGCCCAATCCGGCTCCCCCGCCCAATCCGGCACCGCCGGCCGAGCCGACTCCGATCCTCGTGCCGCCCCCGCCGCCGGCTCCTGCTCCCGAGCCGATGCCCAATCCGGACCCGCCGCTCGACCTCCCCCCGGTTCCGCGCCCGCCGGACGTGCCGTCGATGCCGATCGACGTGCCCCCCGTTCCGGTTCCGCCGCCGGACATGCCCAAGTAGGGCGTCAACCCCCGCGTGGCGAGCGACTCCACCCGGTCCGATCGATCGCGGGGCCCCTTGGCGCCTCGCGCAGGACTGCCGTATCGCAAGGCGTGGCGTCGATCGTGCGCCGGGATCGTCGTCCTGACGATGGCCTTGGCGCTCGCCGGCTGTGTCGAGCGAACGCTGCTCTTCACGAGCAGCCCGGTGGGGGCGCGCGTCACGTTGAACGGCAAGGACGTCGGCCTGACGCCGATTTCGATCCCGTTCGTCCACAACCAGCGCTTCGAGTACCGCGTCGAGAAGGACGGCTATCGCTCCGCCGCGGGTGACGTCACGACACCGTCCACGTGGGACTCGATGCCCGGACCCGACTTCTTCGCGGAAAACGTCTACCCGGGTCGCATCAAGCGCCAAACCCTGCGCCACGTCGTGCTCGAGCCGTTGCCTCGCGATCGCAAGCGGGCCGAACTCGAGGCGACGTTTCGCCAGGCGGAAGCCTTCCGCTCCCGCGCCGAATCCGAGACGGGCGGGCCCGACGTGGCACCCCCGACTCGCCCCGATCGCATCCCAGCGCCGCGCCCGGGTGCGACGCCATTCCCGAGCGCTCCGCAAGGCTCGGCCCCCGCGAGCCGATGACCCGAGGCGGATGGTCGCCACTTCCCAGGTCGATGCCGCGCTCGTAGGACGCCGGGCCCTCGTCCTGGGACTCGGTCGATTCTCGGGCGGCGTCGAGACCGTCCGCTTCCTCGCGCGTCACGGGGCGCATGTGGTCGTGTCGGACGCGGCGGAACCGGCGACGCTCGCCGAATCGGCTCGCGCGATCGCCGGCACGGGCGCGGTCCTCCGATTCGGTCCGCAATCGCCCGCCCTGCTCGACGAGCTGGGCCCTGACGGCCTTCTGGTTGCGAGCCCCGCGATCCCGTTCGAGCACCCGGTCCTCGTCGAAGCGGCGCGTCGGGCCATCTCGATCACGAGCGAGATCGAGCTCTTCGCGGCGCGCGTTCCCTGCCCCGTGCTCGGCGTGACCGGCACGAAGGGCAAGAGCACGACGTCGACGATCCTCGCCAACATGCTCCGCGCCGCGGGATTGCGCACGCACCTCGGCGGCAATGTCGGGCACTCGCTCCTGAACGAGCTCGATCGGATGCGTCCGACCGACCGCGTGGTGCTCGAGTTGTCGTCGTTCCAACTCCACGACCTCGCGCGGATCGGCTTTCGTCCGTCGATCGCGGTCGTGACCAATCTCTTCCCCGACCATCTCGACCGCCACGGCACGTTCGACCACTATGCCGCGAGCAAGCTCGCGATCCTCACGGCGCAAACCGAGGACGACGTCGCCGTGCTGCCGGGCGACGACGCGGCCGTGCGCGCGCACGGATTCGAGACGGCGGGAAGAGCCCGACGCGTTCACTTCGGCGGCGCCCTGGAATCGGTCACGGCTCCCGGCGTGCGGGTGACGCCAACCGGCGGCCTGTCGGAAGTGGGAGAGCGCCGAGAGGGCGAAACCACCGGCACCGCGACGGGAACCGAACTCCCGTCGTTCTCGCTCTGGGGCGCACACAACCGCCGCAACGCGGCGGCGGCGGCGGCGGCGGCGCTCGCGACCGGCTGTACGTGGGCCGAGGTGCGGGCCGGTGCCGCGGCGACGCAGCCTCTCCCCCACCGCCTCCAGCCGGTCCACGAAGCACGCGGCATCCTCTTCATCGACGACTCGATCGCGACGACGCCCCAGTGCACCGCGGCCGCACTCGAAGCGGTCCCGCGCCGATGCATCGTGCTGGTCGGCGGCAAGGAAAAGGGAACGGCGTCGACGGCACTCATCGCGGCGTTGAAGGCGCGCGCCAAGGGCGTGATCGGGATCGGTACGACCGGGCAGGCGATCGTCGATCTCGTCCAGCGCGACACGGCGGTCCCGGCCGTGATGTCGAGCGGCGGCCCCGATCTCGCGGCCGCAATGCACGCGGCGCTCGCCATGGCGAGCCCTGGCGATGCGGTTCTCCTCTCGCCCGGCTACTCGAGCCTCGACCAGTACGCATCGTTCGCCGTCCGCGGCGACGCGTTCGCAAAGGCCGCGCGCGACGCGACGGCCGGAGCCGATCACTGCCGCTGGAAGACCTGAATCGTCCCGTTGGGGAGGATGAGGCGCATCCGATCACCGTCCATCGTGAAACGACCGGCATCCTGCCAGCTCTCGCCCCCGGGCGGCCCGAGAAGGAGTCGATCGCCTTCCGTCTTCCAGACCCCGGTCGACTCCGGGTCTCCGGACCCGTCACCGGTTTTCGTCCACGTGCGGCACGTGCCGTCCGCCTCGAGCACGAGGTTGATGTCGGTCACGATCGAAAAGTCGCCGCTCCCCAATACGTCGGTGAAGCGCCAATGACCCGCCATGTCCGCGGGGCGGGATCCCGCGCCTGAGGAGTTCGTGCTCGACTCCCCGCAACCGGCGACGCCGACCAGGAGCGCGCAGACGACGTACGCGAGCATGCGATTCACGAGGGACTCCGAAAGAACCTGCGACCTCAACCGAGTGCCCGCTTCCGCACGCTCGACCACGTCGCGCGGACGTCCCAATCGGGAATCTCGGATGCGAGCACGTCGACCTCGCGTTCGATGAGTCCGAAGTCGAGGACATCTCCGATCCGGCGAAGCACGGACGCGGCATCGTCGAGGTCGCGATCCGGCGTGGCAAGGGCTTTGAAGATGACGTAGTCCTCCGGCGAGACGACCCGGACCCTGCGACCGCGCATGTCGTCTTCGGTCGCACGTCCGAGTGCCGCGGCGGCGTACCGCGCGCTGTGCGGCCGAACCAGATCGAGCATGTTGAGCCCGAGGTGGCCTTCGCCACCGAGGAGCGTGACACGCCCCAGCGAGAGTCCGCCGAACACGACGCCGTCGAAGGGAACGACACAGCGAATCCCGACACGCTCGAGCGCGCGCGTCGCCGCCTCGGCACGCAGATCGACGACGGCGACGTCGACGTCGTGAGTTTCGCGCGGCTCGCCGTACGCGGCCAGCACGAGGCCACCGTAGAAGGCGTACTCGAGCCCGGCACGATCGAGGGCGTCAGCGCAGAGGAGTGCCGCGTTGGTCGGGTCGGTCAGATCCACGCCGTCGCTCCGCCAGGATTCGATCGCCCATCGCGCGCCACTCGCGCGTCGTCTGGCGAAGGAGCGTGCGCATGCGCGCACCCTCCTCCAACCGTCGTGCGCGCTCGTCGCGACTCATGTTCATCGCATGATGATAGCGCAACGGGCGATCAGGCGGACCTCGGTCACTTCGGCGGGGCGTCGGTCGCCGAACGCGCGACCATCGGCACGTCGACGACGATCGGCTCGGACGATGCCCCGGCATCCGGGACGGTGAACGTCGCCTTGCCGGAGTCGGTGTCGCGGCCGATCAATACCGAGTAGGCGCCGGGTTCGATCACCCCGAGCGAAGCGGTTCCATCGGGCCCGACCTCGATGCGCGTTCCCGTCACGCGGGAGTTCCACCCGGTACGGTCGGTCTGCGTCTTCGACGCGTCCGGCGTGAGGATGCACATCACCCATCCGCCGATCGCGTGCTCGCCGAGCCGGGGACGGACGACGATCGGACGCAAGCGCGGCCCGATCCACGTCAGATCCGTCGTCTCGCCCGCCCGCACGAGAACCGTCGAATCGAGGGAACGTCCCAGCACCCGCACCTTGAACTCGCCGACGGGGACTCCCAGGAGATAGCGCTGTCCCCGAACGGTCACGGGTCGTGCATGCCTTACGTGCTCCTCGGCATTCGGCTCGATCAGATCGACGAAGCCCGCGCGTCCGAAGTCGAGCCCCTCGGGAGCGAGGAGTCGAATCGTCCCCGAAGGCGGGGCGCTCGGGTCGGGATCGAGATGAATCGTCAAGATGCCGTCTTCCATGGGCACCGATGCGTCGAGTCGTGCGGTGCGTGGCAGATATCCCGACGAGAGGAACTGAACGATGGGAGGGTCGACCTCCGTCGGGCCCGCGGGCCACGGGATCTTCGTGATGGGTTGGGGTGGAAACGGCAGGAGGTTCGCCGAATAGCCCACGGGCCAGTTGGTCACGGCGACCGTCTGGCAGAAGAGCGGAAAGTCGGTCTTCGACTCGACGCACTGCACGGAGACGATCCGAACCCGGTCGGCGACCCATTCGAGCGCCGACGACGGCACCTGCGCAGTGACGTGCCCATCCCACCCGAACATTCGGAACTCCGGGTCCGCGCTCTCGATCGTCACGATGCGCGACTCGAGCCCCCGAACCTCGAATGCGCCCGCCACGTCCGTCGTCGCCTCGACGACTTCGGCCCGCCGGTCGTAGTCGCGCATCGCGGGGTCGCGCCGTGTGGGATCCTGTGCGCCGATTCCGTTGACGCGTACTCGGAAGCCGACGCGGGGCGCACCATCGGGTGCCCGAACCGTTCCGGCAAGGCTGACCTCGGATGCGAACGCGAGTTCGACGTGTCGAACGTCGGACGGGACCTTCGTCCGAGCCCAGTGCCCGTCGGCCCGCTTCCCGACCAGCAACGTGGCCCCGTCGGGCACGACGATCTCCAGATTCCCCTCGGCGTCGGAAACGGCTTCGGTCTCCGGATGCCCTTGGAACCAGACGAGCGTTCCCGGCACGGGGGGCGGGCGCCCTTCATCGACGTGAACCAAGAGGCGCCGGGTGCCCGTCGCGCGGTCGGCCCCCCGAAGGGGAGCAGCGAGCGCCAGGTGCGGCCGTGCGCCCGGCGCGTCGGCCGTGGCCGAAGGCGCCGTTGGCGCATCGGCGGTACTCGGCGCTCCGACTCCGCGGACGAGGAGCCACCCGCCGCCGATCAGAGCGAGCATCGCGGCTCCGAAGACGACGGACCGTGAGTCACCGATCTCCATGACAAGCGACATTGTCTCGTTCGCCGGCTCGAACGCCAATCGAATCGTGGCGCATCGGGAACGACCGTCATCCCGAGTCGGCTGTCGAGTTGGACGATCTCGCTGTGCTACGCTCGCGTTCGTGGCACAACTCTGGATCGATCCGACGCCGACGTGGAGCATCCCCGGTGTCGCGCACGCACGACCCGAGGGCGTGGCCTTCTCCGGTTGTGGGAGTTTCGTGGCCGTCGCCGAGGCGGTCGGCAACCGGGTCAGCGTCCACACCCGCGGGGGCGAGGGACGTCCCGCCCGTGAGACCTGCCGCATCGAGGGCCCGGCGAGCGGGATCGACTATCCCCACGATGTCGATTTCTCGCCCGACGGGCGATTGCTGGCGGTCGCCAACCGCCGGGGAGCGACCCTCACCTTCTACGCCAGCCGACCCGGCGAAGCAGGTCGCTACGGCCCCGAACCCGCGTGGACGATCAAGGGGCGGCGCGCGCGACTGGCCTACAGCGACGGGGTCAAGTTCGTCCCGCCACACGGGGACTGGGTCGCCGCGGCGAATCTCGCGAAGTCATCCATCAGTTTCTACCGCCGGGGGTGGCTGCGCCGCTCGCGCTTCGGCCCTCGCCCATGCTTTCGGCTGCGCGGGCCGCAGACGAGGCTCAACCAACCCGATGGGCTGTCGTTTTCGAGCAACGGCTCGCTGCTCGCGGTGGCGAACCACGGGGCACACACCGTGACGATCTACGCCCGCGGCGCGCGCTCGATCGAGTTCGGGCGGGTGCCGGTCGCCGAACTCGGAACGGGCGCTACGCGGTTCCGCTTCCCCCACTCGGTCGCCTTCTCCCCGGATGCCACGCACTTGGCGGTCAGCAACGCGGGGGCGCGTCACGTCAGCATTTTTCGCCGTGCGACCGACGATGGCGGCGCCTCCACTTCGTGGTCCGAAGTCCCCGTGCTCGAGCTGGAAGCCTGCGACCAGGCGCGGTTCGACGCGACGAACCTCACCAACCACGCGGAAGGGGGATCCAAGGGGATCGCCTTCGGCAACGACTGTTTCGGGGTGTGCAACGAGCACTTCGGCCTTCGTGTTCATCGCACCGAGGTGCGATCGCACGGCGCGGCGGTACCGCTCCCCGGCTGAGCGGGCGATCGCTCCGCCCGGCGAACCACGAGAATCGTGCCCCCGCCCGTTCGGGGGCTACGATGGCCGGGACATGTCGTCGTCCCTCTGCCGCCTCTGCGATCAGCGCCCCGCCACCGTGCACTACACGGAGATCAAGGAGGGCGTCGCGACCGTGCTCGACCTCTGCGAAGAGTGCGCCAACAAGCAGGGGATGACGAATCCGATCCCGTCGCTCCTCTCGGGACTGCTCGAGGGCGCGAAGGGCATCCTCGCCGCCGCCTCGACCTCGAGCGACATCAAGTGCCCCGACTGCGGCATGAAGTTCGACGAATTCCGCGCGCGCGGGCGGCTGGGGTGCCCGCGCGACTATGAGATCTTCTCGAAGGAGCTCGTCCCGCTCCTCGAGAAGATCCACGGGTCGACCAAGCACACCGGGCGTGTTCCCCGCGGGCAAGGCCCCGACACGCTGCGCGAAGACCGGCTGCTGCGACTCCGACGCGACCTCGCGCGCGCCGTCAAGGGCGAAGACTACGAAGCGGCCGCGCGCCTGCGCGACGAGATCCACGGCGCGGAAGCGGGGCTTCGTGGACCTCGCTGATTTCGATGCCCGTTCGGGCGAGTGGCTCCGCGGCGCGGGCACGGACACCGACGTCGTCATGTCGTCGCGCGTGCGGCTTGCGCGCAACGTCGCGGGCTTTCCGTTCGCGTTGAAGGCCAGCGAAGAGCAGAAGGGTGAAATCCTCTCGCGCATGAAGGCGGCCGCCGAGGAGCTGCCGCTCGGCTCGCGCCGGTTCTTCGTGGACGTCGCGTCGGTTTCGTCGCTCGAGAGCCGGTTCCTCCACGAGCGCCGCCTGATCTCGGCCGAACTCGACAAGGGCAAGGGGCCCCGCGGCGTCGCGTTCGGCGTCGAAGAGCGGGTCAGCGTCATGGTCAACGAGGAAGACCACCTGCGCCTCCAGGCCATCCGCTCCGGGCTCGCGGTCGAGGCCGCGTTCGACGACGCGGTCAACCTCGATCGCGCGATCGAGGAGCGCATCGCCTACTCGGTCTCGCCGACGTACGGCTATCTGACCGCCTGCCCGACCAACGTCGGCACGGGGCTTCGGGCGAGCGTCATGGTCCACCTCCCCGCGCTCGTCGTCGCGCGACAGATGGAAAAAGTGTTCCAGGCGGCCCAGCGCACCGGGTTCGCCGTCCGCGGCTTTCACGGCGAAGGCACGAAGGCCACCGGCGACTTCTACCAGATCAGCAATCAGGGAACGCTCGGCGTCTCCGAAAGCGACATCCTCCAGAACCTCTCGCGCATGCTGCCGACGATCCTCGAGTACGAGCGGCGCGTGCGAAAGCACCTCGTCGAATCGCAGACGATCAAGCTCGAAGACAAGGTCCACCGCGCGCTCGCGGTGCTGCGCGCCGCGCGTTCGGTGACGACCGACGAGGCGATGGAACTTCTCTCCTCGGTACGACTCGGCCTCGTCGTGGGGCTCCTGACCGAGCCCGCGCTCGCGTCCGTCAACGAGTTGTTCCTGCTGGTCCAGCCGGCGCACGTCCAGAAGGCCGCGGGGAAGACGCTCGTCGAAGAGGATCGCGACGTCCAGCGCGCGTCGGAACTGCGCGCACGCCTCGCATAGGGCCCGCCCGGCGCAAAGCCAGCGGCCTGTCGGACGCGGGCCCCGTCGATCGTTCGACACACGAACGCTCGCCTCACGAACCCGGCGCGAACGGCGGTCGAACGGATGCATCGGCACGAAACGTGCGTTCCGATCGTCGTTCGCGCCGTTGGGTCGGCCGTGACGCCCGAGCGTGCCGAACCGGCACGCCGAGGTGGCGCGTCCGTCGCTCGGATTCGCGCTCGGGGCGATCCGGGCGGGAGCCCGCAAACGGCCTATACTCCGAAGTGAATCGGAGCGGGCGCATTCGACCCGCGACGGTTCGCCTGAGACAGGAGACTCGCCGATGTTCGACCGCTTCACCGATCGCGCCCGCAAGGTCATGGGGCTCGCCCGCCAGGAGGCGCAGCGGTTCAATCACGACTACATCGGCACCGAGCACGTGCTGCTCGGCCTCGTGCAGGAAGGTTCGGGTGTCGCGGCGAGCGTGCTCAAGAATCTCGACATCGACTTGAAGAAGATCCGTCAGGAAGTCGAGAAGCTCGTCTCGACCGGCACGACGATGGTGACCATGGGCCAGCTCCCCTTCACCCCCCGTGCAAAGAAGGTGCTCGAGCTGTCGCTCGAAGAGGCCAGCAACCTGGGCCACACGTACATCGGCACCGAGCACCTCCTGCTCGGTCTCATCCGCGAGAGCGACGGCATCGCCGCGCAGGTGTTGAAGAACCTGAAGGTGAAGGTCGAGGACGTCCGCGAAGAGGTGCTCGAGTTGCTCGGTGCCGAGCCCGTCGAGAACAGCGGTTCGGGGGAAGAGAGCGAAGAGCCGGGGTCGGGCGGCGCGAGCTCGGGTGGCGGCGCCTCCGGACCGTCGAGCGGCTCGGGCCGTGCCGCGAGCTCCGGGACCGGCGGAAAGTCGAAGACGCCCGCACTCGACGCGTTCGGTCGCGATCTGACCGAGCTCGCGCGCGAGAACAAGCTCGACCCCGTCATCGGCCGCGCCGACGAGATCGAGCGCGTCATCCAGATCCTCTCGCGCCGCACGAAGAACAACCCCGTGCTCCTCGGAGAGGCAGGTGTCGGAAAGACGGCGATCGTCGAGGGACTCGCCCAGCGCGTGATCACGGGCGACATCCCCGACCTGCTGCGCAACCGTCGCATCGTCGTGCTCGATCTCGCGATGATGGTCGCGGGCACCAAGTACCGCGGTCAGTTCGAGGAGCGCATCAAGGCGGTCATGACGGAGGTGCGGCGCAGCAAGAACGTCATCCTCTTCATCGACGAGCTCCACACGCTCGTCGGCGCGGGCGGCGCCGAGGGCGCGATCGACGCGAGCAACGTGTTGAAGCCCGCGCTCTCCCGCGGCGAGGTCCAGTGCATCGGCGCCACGACGCTCGACGAGTTCCGGAAGTACATCGAGAAGGACGGTGCGCTCGAGCGGCGCTTCCAGACCGTGATGGTCGATCCTCCCACGAAGGAAGAGGCCTACGAGATCCTGCTCGGACTTCGCGACAAGTACGAGGCGCACCACCGCGTGCGCTACACGAACGAGGCGCTGCGCTCCGCCGTCGAGCTCTCGACGCGCTACATCACGAACCGCTTCCTGCCCGACAAGGCGCTCGACGTGGTCGACGAGGCCGGCGCACGCATCCGATTGAAGTCGATGACGCAGCCGCCGGATCTGAAGAGCGTCGACGTCGACGTCGCCAAGCTCGAGGTCGAGAAGGAAGAGGCCGTGGGCTCCCAAGACTTCGAGCGCGCGGCGCAACTGCGTGACCAGTCGCAGAAGCTGAAGCGCAAGAAGGAGCAGATGCTGCGCGAGTGGCGCGAGACGACGAAGAAGACCGACGGTGTCGTCGACGACGACGTGATCCGCGAGACCGTCAGCAAGATGACCGGCGTGCCGCTCACCCGGCTCGAGAAGTCCGAGGCCGAGCGGCTCCTCCAGATGGAAGGCGAGCTCCACAAGGCGGTCGTCGGCCAGGAAGACGCCGTCACCTCGATCTCGAAGGCGATCCGCCGCAGCCGCGCGGGATTGAAGGACCCGCGCCGCCCGATGGGCTCGTTCATCTTCCTGGGACCCACGGGGGTCGGGAAAACGCACCTCGCCAAGGCGCTGGCGCGCTTCATGTTCGGCGACGAGGACGCGTTGATCCAGATCGACATGTCGGAGTACATGGAGAAGCACAACGTCAGCCGGCTGGTGGGCGCG
>JANNRO010000088.1:0-5324 GCA_031401505.1 Planctomycetia bacterium | reverse complement strand
AAGTGTCTGACACCATGCCCGTCCAGTTAGCGAGTCGAGACCCCTCGTCAGGGTGATGTTCGCGGCCGATTCCTCGGAGGAGGAGGGCCTACGATGGTCTCGTCCGCGAATTCGGCGTCGGTTGATCTCCTGGGCACGGTCGATCTCCTGCATCGCTACGTCGAGAAGGCCCTCTGCGAAGAGGTGTTCGACGAAGTTCGCGATCGGGAGCGTCGTCGGGTGTGGACGCTCGAGCGTCTGTCGGAGTTCTGGATCGCCGTGATCCTTCGAGCGCCGGCGTCGTTGACGCAGGCTCTTTCCGAGGGGATGGGCGGGGGCGGGCACTTCCCGTCGGTGGAGGGAACGCGACAGGGGTTCTTCGAGCGGTGTCGAACGCTCTCGCCCGTCTTCTTCTCGACTCTGTTCGAACGCTTCTGCTCGCTCGTGACGAAGAGCGAGCCGGCCCGATTCGCCTCGCAGGAGTCGGTGCTGATCCGCCGTTTCGGCCACATCTTCCTGCTCGACGGCTCGTCGCTGGATCGGGTGGCCCGTCGCCTCAAGGCGCTGCGCGAGGACCGTCGGATCCCGCTCGCGGGCTCGATCGCGGCGGCCTACGACTTGGGCCTGGGAGCGCCGACCGCGATCGCGTTCGAACGGACTCCGCAAGGCAAGGAACTGCCGATGGCGCGCGCGCTGCTCGCGAAGCTGCCGCCGGGGTCGCTCTGCATTGGCGACCGGCTCTATGGGATCCCCAAGTTCTTCGAAGCGCTCTCAAATGCGGGCTTGTGGGGCCTTTGTCGCCGCAGCCGGATCACGAACCTTGAGCGCGTCAAGCGACTCTCGGTCACCTCGCACGGTGACGAGCGCATCGAGGACTGGCTCGTGGACTACGGAACAGGCGTGAACACGACGACGCAGCGCCTCCGGTACATCCGGTGGACGGACGGGCGACGCAGCCGTGAGGTGCTGACCAACGTCCTCGACCCTGCCCGACTCTCCGCCGCGGACGCTCTGCGACTCTACGAGGAGCGCTGGTCGGTGGAGCGGATGTTCTACGACCTCAAGGAGGTGCTCAACCTTCACCGCTTCTACGCAGCCAACACCAACGCTGTCGCGATGCAGGTCTACGCCGCCGCGATGGTGTACGTGGCGATGAGGGTCGCGCAGGGCCGGATCGCCCAGGAGGTGAACATCGAGCCGGAGGCCATCTCCCCCAAGCGGCTGTTCCCCAAGGTCGCCGCCGCCTCCTCGAGCCTGACGAACTCGGAACTCGCGTTCGAGGCCACATGCCAAGTCAACCCACACGTCACGCTCAAGAAGCCCGACTGGCGGCAATTTCCCTTCACGAGAGCCCGCGTGGTCGAAATCCTCCGAGAGACGCGCGACAAGCATCGCAGGCGCCGACCACGATGCCCTGCCGCCGAACGATGTCGGCCTCTACCCAGACCCCCTCGAAGGCCCACCGCTTAACTGGACGGGCATGGTGTCTGACACTTCCGAGAAAACCTTGGCGGGTTCCGAGTGGGTTCCGCTTCGACTCCTAACCTTGGCCTAGCAATCGGCGGCCAGCGCAGGGGCAGGATGGTCGCGTGCGGTCCCCTCGCGTGCTTACGGCCCTGCTCGTCGTCTTCGTCCTCGTGCCCGCGGGCATTCTGGGCTGGCTCGGCGTGCAAGGGACCGATCGTTTCGAGGCGGAGTTGCGTCGGCGACTCGGGAACGAACTGCGCTTCGACCGCCAGTTGGCCGAACTCGAGATCAGCGCGTTCCTCCGAGGAACCGATGCCGATGCAGTTTCGCGCACGGAACTGGCCGCTCGAGTTCTGGTGCGTCGGCTGCCGTTCGAGCCCGTGGGATCCGCGCTTACGGCGGCGGAGTCGATGCTGCGGTCACCGGCGGCATCCGAATCGGCGTCGCTCGCCGCGTGCGACCCCCTTTGGAAGAGGGCCGAAATCGAATTGCGCGTCGTGGACGGGGCGTCGCGGCAGGTCCTGCCGGTCCCGTTCGACCCGGATCGCGCAACATCGACTCGCAGCGACTCGGAGCGACTCTTCGATCATCTGGCGCGCGAGGCCGATACGGCTCGCTTCGCAGCGAGCGACACCGCGGGAGCGCGCGACATCTGGACGTCCGCTTCGAAGCGCTTCACCGAGCCCCACTGGAAGGCCCGCGCCGAAATCGAGGCCGCGCTCCTCACCGACCCGCACGTCGGCGCATCGGGCGAGACCGACCCATCCGCCGAACTGGAAGCCCGCTTCACCGCGCCGGTTCTCGCGCGCGTTGGGCGACCCTGGGTCCTGCTTCAACTGCGCACGGCGCCCGAGTCGACGGCGGCCGTCGCGCGCCTGCGCGCCCTCGATCGAGATGGCGAGCTCGCGGGCGTGCCGCTGACCGACGAGGAACGCAATCGAATCCGCGAACACGTGTCGGGCCGGGCCAGGTCGTTCGACGTCGCGCAAGGAGCGGGTTACGACGTGCATCGCGCGCCGTTGCCGGGCGGGCTCACTCTCGAGGTGATTCGGCGTTGGCCCGACATCGCCGCCGGGCCCGTTGGTGTGGTGTTCGAGCGCTTGCGCAGCCAGTCGCATGCCGACCTCGAACTTCGCTCGACGCCGCCCTACGTCGCTCCGTTCTCGGGGGACCAGCCGCCCCTGATCGAGGTCATTCAAGCGATGAATCCGGGTGGAATGATCGGATTTGTCGTGCTTCGTTGTCGCGACGAATCTCGTCTCTTCGCCGAGGTCGACTCCTCCCGCCGTTGGACGATCGTCGGCATCGCGTCGCTGCTCGGCGTTATCGGTCTGGGCGTGTTCGTCGGGCGGTCGGCCCTCGCCCGGGAACGCGAGGCCCGGCGCTTGAAGGACGACTTTCTCGCGAACGTCTCGCACGAACTTCGAACGCCGTTGACCAGTGTCTGCCTGCATGCCGATCTGCTCGCGGAGGCCGGACTGTCCGACGCCCAGCGCCGCGCCCACGCCGACGTCGTTCGTGCCGAGGGCTCCCGTCTTTCGTCGATGGTCGACGACCTCCTCGACTTCGCGGCGCTCGAACGCGGCGCCCGCCGCCTGGAACCGGAACCCGTCGACGTCGGCGGCGCCGCCGAGCGAGCGCTCGCGCCGTTCCGGGTCCTGGCCGAACGCGAGGGGGTTTTGCTCGCCCTCGATGCAGCGCCCGGGGAACTCCTCGCGATGGCCGATCCGCAGGCGCTCGGCCGCATTCTCTCGAATCTCGTCGGCAACGCCTGGAAGCACGGTCGCCCTTCGCGAGATGGCAGCGCCGGTCGCCTCTCCGTTCAGGTCGCATGCGCGGAGACCCACATCACGATCGATGTCTCGGACGACGGTCCCGGCATCCCTTCGAACGAACGACATCGCCTCTTCGAACGCTTCCAGCGAGGCGCCTCGGCCGGCAAGACACGCGGCGTCGGACTGGGCCTCGCTCTCTCCCGCGACCTCGCGCGCGCGATGGGGGGCGACCTCGTCGTCGTCGAAGACCCCTCGCGCACCATCTTCCGACTTACGCTTCCCCCCGTGCCCCCGCCGCCCCCCGCTGTCGTTCCCTCATGAGCGTTGCGCGCAAGATTCTCCTCGTCGAGGACGAAGCCCCGATCCGAGTCGGATTGACCGAACGACTCGAGGCCGAGGGCTACCGCGTCGTCGCGGTCGACGGGGTCAAGGCGGCGCTCGCGGCGCTTTCGGGCCACCCCGACTTGATCGTGCTCGACCGGCGCCTGCCCGACGGCGAGGGGCTCGACGTCCTGCGCGCGGCTCGGCGCGGGCCGCACCGGCCCGGTGTGATCGTCGTGAGCGCGCGCGGCCTTCCCGACGATCGCATCGAAGGGCTGGAAGACGGTGCCGACGACTACGTGACCAAGCCCTTTCCGTTGCGCGAACTGCTCGCGCGCATCAAGGCGGTGCTCCAGCGCGCCGCGCCCGCGGGCGATGCCGATGGGCGGCATTTGATGAGCGGGGCGCTGACGCTCGATCTCGGTGCGCGGACGGCGCGCCTCGGGCGCAAGTCCGTCGAATTGACGCGCCTCGAGTTCGACCTCGTCGTGTACCTGATTCGCGGCGCGGGACGCGCGATCGATCGCAAGGAACTGCTCGATCGGGTCTGGGGCTACGACCGGTACCCGACGACGCGCACGGTCGACTTCCACGTGCTCTCGCTGCGCAAAAAACTCGGGCCCGCGACGGCGGCGTCGATCGTGACGGTGTCGGGCGTCGGCTATCGCTACGACGCGCCGAAGGCGGGCGGCGCGTAGCAGTCTTGCGCCGACCTCGTCAAGGTCTAGCAACGGCCTAGCACACGGGCGGCGTCGGAAGGGCACCATCTTCCTCGTGGAGCCCATCTCATGCGCGCAATGATCCCGTTCCTGATCGCGAACCTCCTGCTGGTTTCTGGTTCGCTCGCGGCGGCGCCGCGAGCCTGCGCCGAAGATGCCCCCGATGACGCGAGCGCGGCCGGCAAGTCCTACCGCGACGGCTGGTGGGCCGAGACGGGCGGTGGCAATCTCAATCAGGCGATCGACCTCTACGAGAAGGCGGCCGTCGCGGACGGTCCCGCGTCGGTCAAAGCGCGCGCGCTTTACCGCAAGGCCGTCGTGCTCCAGCGCATCGGGAAGACCGAGGACGCGATCCGCGCGCTCGAGCGGCTGGCGAAGGATCACCCTTTGGAGGCGGCGCTCCAGACCGACGCGCGCACGCGACTGGCCGAGTGGACGGCGGTCGACTTGAAGACGTCGTTCGCCGAGTGGTATCGGCGCTACCAGTACAGCCCGGAGTTCCAGGCGAAGATCGTCGATCTGGTGTTGAAGTTGGGTGCAACGGATGCGAGCGTAGGATTGGCGGCATCGAGCGAGATTCTGACGATCGGGACGCCGGCGATTCCCGCGCTCCGACAGCACGTCGAGTCTTCCAACGCACAGCTTCGGGAGCGCGTCGTCAGTGCGCTGCTGCTGCTGGGGGAGATTCCGTCACTCGAGGCGCTCCGTCGAACATCGGGTTGGCGGAGTGATTACCGGTGCTGGATGACGCTCCGGCTCGCGACAGCGGAGGTGCGCGCCCGACTGAGCGCCGATGCGAAGGCCGATCAGCCGTGGGATCAAGGGTTGGTGGCCGCACTGGACGGGCCACTCGCGCTCCTCACGTGGGCGAATGACGCAGCCCCGAAGGACATGATCCATCCGTTCCTGTCCCAGACGGTGATCTGGGACAGAAAGGGACCTGAGCCAGTGGAACTACGAGCGCCGCTCTTGACGATCGCCGAGAACAAGGCACTTGACTACTCAACTCGCGAGATCGCAACGTACGGGTTGCTGACCATCCACGGCGTGGACGTGGCGCTCG
>JANNRO010000087.1:0-7642 GCA_031401505.1 Planctomycetia bacterium | reverse complement strand
CCGCGACGTCGTCCGGCGTCCCGTATCGCCCGGCCGGAATGCGCGCGAGGATCTGGTCGCCCGCCCGCCGCTTGACCGCCGCCGTCATGTCGGTGTCGATGAAGCCCGGGAGCACCGCGTTGACGCAGATGCCGCGGTCGGCGACTTCGACGGCAACAGCACGGGTGAAAGACACGACGCCGCCCTTCGCCGCGGCGTAGTTGGTTTGTCCCCGGCCCCCCCGGATGGCCGACACCGACGCGATGTTGACGATGCGCCCCGAACGCGCGCGGAACATCGGGTCGAGCGCCTTCCTCGTGCAGTGGAAGACGCCGTCGAGATCGACGTCCATCACCCGACGCCAGTCGGCGGCCTTCATCGTCAGGAGGAGGCCGTCCTTCACGAGGCCCGCGTTGTTGACGAGGATGTCGAGACGGCCGTGTCGCTCCAGTACGCCCGCGAAGAGCGCGTCGACGTCGGCTTCCTTCGAGACGTCGGCCCGGACGGCCTCGGCCTGCCCCCCCTGGCCGTTCGGACCGATGGGGCCCCCCAACTCCGACACCAACGCCTGTGCCGCGCCCTCCGACGCCGAGTAGTTGACGACGACGCGCGCCCCCGCGGCCGCCAGTCGTCGGCAGACGGCCGCCCCGATGCCTCGGGCTCCTCCCGTGACGACGGCCACGCGGTCGGTGAGATCGGCTCGCATCAGGGGGCAGGCTCCAACTTCCGAAGCGCGATCGTGGCATTGTGGCCCCCGAACGCGAGCGCGTTCACCAGCGCCCCTCGTACGGGCATCGCCCGGGCCCGTCCGACGACGTGATCGAGCGCGCAGGACGGGTCGACGTCGTAGAGGTTCGCGGTGGGGGGCACGAGGTCGCGGGATACCGACAGCACGGCGCTCGCGAACGACACGGCGCCCGCCGCCGCGAGCAGATGCCCCATGACCGACTTCCCCGACGAGACCGCGATCTTCGCCGCGCGATCGCCGAACACCTCGCGGATGGCCTTCGCCTCGGCGGGGTCGTTCAACTTCGTGCCCGTCGCGTGCGCGGAGATGAGGTCGACGTCGTCGATCGACATGTGCGCGTCGGCAAGCGCCTTCGACATCGCGCCCGCCGCCCCGCGACCCTCCGGGTGCGGCGCCGTCACGCGATACGCGTCGAGCGTCGAGCCATAGCCCGTGACCTCGGCCAGGATGCGGGCGCCCCGCGCACGCGCGTGCTCGAGCGACTCGAGCACGGCGATGCCCGCCCCCTCGCCCATCACGATGCCCGTGCGGCGGCGCGAGAACGGACGACACGCGGCTTTGCCCGCTTCGGTCGCGGCCGCGCCGAGCAGGACGAAAAAGACGAGGCCCAACGGATCGATCATCGAGTCGGCGCCGCCCGCCAGCATCCAATCGGCGTTGCCCGCGCGGATCTCACGAAGCGCACAACCGAGCGACTGGAGCGACGCGGCGCACGCGGTCGTGATGGCGCTGACCGGACCGCCGAGTCCGAAGCGGTGCGCGATCTCGGTCGCCGGGCGATCGGGGGCGTTGCGCCACAGCGAGCCATCGCTCACCGACGAGAGCTCCGTGACGACGCGCGTCGCGTCGAGGTGGCCGGTCGCGTCGGCGAGGCGGGCGATGTCCTCCAACCGGTGCGCCCCCGGTCCCGACGCGACGACGGCGCCCGCGCGCGGGTGGCGTCCGGGCGCGATGCCGGCGTGCTCGAGCGCTCGGCGGGCGGCGGCGAGGCCGAACAGGGTGCGGTGGTCCGCGGGTCCCGTTGCGAATTCGAACTCGGCGCGCAGCGCCGCGATGTCGGCGTCAGGGACCTCGCCGACGGCTTTGGTCGGGGGGCGAAACTCGCCGAAACGCCGCGACGCCGCGACCGCCGGGTCGCCTTCGAGCAACCGCTCCCAGACCCGCTCCAACTCGCAGCCGAAGGGTGTGACCACGCCCAATCCGGTCACGACGACGCGATGAGCATCGGCCGCGCCGCCCATCACGCGAGGTCCCCGTAGCAGGCGAATCGTCGACGGGCCGCTTCCGGATCGGTGGCGGGATGATGGCCGTAGAGCACGCGCCCGATCGTCGCGACGACGTGTCCGTCGATCTTCGCCTCCGCACGCCCCATCGAACCCTTCGCATTCGTCGATTGGAGTTCGCCCGTGATCTCGAGCAGGACGCCGGGGCGTAGATCGGCCGGCACGGTCAGGTCTTCGAGCATCGAGAAGAACGGCAGCACGCGGAACTCGTGGGTGCGGATCACGAGCCAGCCGAGCGACTGCAGCATCGACTCGAGCACCATCGTGCCCGGCACGAGCGCGCGACGGGGGAAGTGTCCGTCCAGGTGCTCGTCCTGCATCGAGAACGTCTTGACGGTCGTGATGTGCCGACCGGGCTCGATCGACGTCACGCGATCGAAGAGGAGAAATCTCATCGCACACCCTCGATCAAGAGTGCCGCCGCCTGTCCGCCGCTGCCCGACGCGAGCACGACGGCAACGCCGTCTCGCGGCAACGTACGCGGGCGACCGTGTGCAGTGGAAGGCGCCGTTCCAACGGCCAGCATCGCGGCTGCCAGCGCGGCTCCGACGACGGCGGCGCCCGACCGCAGGTGTCCGATGGCGACCGCCGGTGCCACGACCGCGATCTTCGTCAGCCGGACGCCGAACAACTCGCGCCGCGCGGCGGCCTCCTCGGCGCCCACGCCTTCGACGAGCAGCAGCGCGACGTCGTCGCTCGAACGCCCCGCGTCGGTGAGCGCGGCGCGAACGGCGCGCACGATGGCGTCGGACGACGGTCCCGGCCCGAGCGTCGAGCGCTCGAAGGCGAAGCCCGTGCCCCCGACGAACCCGGTCGGCACGCGCCCGCGCGCGGCGGCCGACGCCTCAGATTCGAGGGCCAGCGCCCCCGCCCCCTCGCCGAGCACTTCGCCGGGCACGGCACGCAGCGTCGCCCGCGCGAGCGAGCCGAGCGAGACATGCTCGCCGACGCCGACCGCCAATGCGGCCGGCAATTCGCCGCGACGGATCGCGCCGACGGCTTCGGCGATGGCGCGGGCTCCGGCGTCGGCCTCGGACGAGAACACGGAGTTGTCTCCGCGCACGTCGAGGTCGGCGGCGGCCTGACCCAGCGAGACGTTGTTCAGCATTTCGAGCGGCCAGAGCGGGTGGATCGCGCGGAATCCGGTCGCGAAGAAGGCGGTCAAATCGAGTTCACCGCTTGTCGCGCGGGACGAAAGGACGGCGGTCGCGAGCGCGGCGGGAGCCGAATCCACCACGGGCAGCGCCGTGAAGAACCCGATGGAGGCCCGGGGCAGGTCGGCGAAGTGCGCTTCGTCGTGGACGCGGCGGGCCTCGAGATCGAGGAGGCGGCCGTGGGGCGTCGTGACGCGCGTCGGGCCCTCGGAGGCGACCGTTGCGTCGGGTGTGGGCAGTTGGGCGGCGACGAGATCTCCGAATGGAGCCGCGTCGAATCCGCGCACCCGTGCAAGCGCGCCGCGGCCCTCCATCAGCGCTCGAAACGTGGCGGGCAGATCGGCGCCGAGCGCGGTCGTGACCGAAGCGGCGACGATGGCGACGCGGTCGGGCACGCGGGTCCTAGCCGGCCCGGCCGAGGCAGAGGCAGGCGTTTTGTCCGCCGAAGCCGAAGGAATTGGAGAGCACGACGCGATGGTCGAGCCGGCGTGCCTCGTTGGGCACGTAGTCGAGGTCGCACTTGGGGTCGGGAACCTCGTAGTTGATCGTCGGCAGCACGATGCCGGCGCGCATGCCCTTCCACGAGAGGATGGCCTCGACCGCGCCTGCCGCGCCGATCGTGTGGCCGAGCATCGACTTGTTCGACGACACCGGCACCGATTTGGCGCGTGCGCCAAGCACCTGCTTGATGGCGAGCGTTTCGGCGGGGTCGTTGGTCGCGGTCGACGTGCCGTGGGCGTTGACGTATTGGACGTCGTCGGGCGAGAGCCGCGCGTCGGCGAGTGCGCGTTCCATTGCGAGGATGGCGCCCAGGCCCTGGGGGTGGACGTCGGTGATGCGATAGGCGTCGGCGCTCTCGCCGTATCCGAGCACTTCGCCTAGGACCGGGGCCCCGCGAGCCTGTGCGTGGGCGAGGGTCTCGAGCACGACGACGGCCGCGCCCTCCGCCATGACGAAGCCGTTGCGGCGGCGATCGAACGGCCTCGACGCCTTCTCGGGCGAGGCGTACCGCTTGACCAGCGCGCCGAGCAGAATGAAGCCGACGAAGCCCGAGTAGGTCAGGTGCGCCTCGACGCCCCCCGCGACCACCGCGTCGGCACGACCTTCGCGCAGCAGACGCGCGCCCTCGCCGATCGCCTGTGCGCTGGCCGCGCACGCGGAGACGATGGGCACGACGGGACCGCGGGCATCGAGGTCGCGCGCGACGCGGGCGGGTGCATGGTCGCAGCGGCGATCGTCGAACGAGTGGGGGTCGTGGCCACCGTCGCGTGCCAGCGCCCCGAGGTCGGTCCGCCCCGCGGCGTCCCAATGGCGGACCGTGCGCCCGATCTCTTCGGGGGAGGTGCTTCCCCCGTGCCCTCCCATGACGACGCCGATGCGGTCGCGCGGCGCGATCGTCGCGAGGTCGGCGTGTCGTGCGGCCTGTCGCGCGGCGGTCAGGAGCAGGCGATGGGGGCGCGCGCCCGCCGATTCGCGCTCGGGGCCGACGCCCCTGGGGTCGACGGGATCGACGGGGTCGATGTGTCGGTCGTCGACCTGACCCGCGATGCGACAGGGGAGCCCCGTCGGGTCGAAGCGGGTCAATTCGCGCACGCCCGATTTTCCCTCGGCGCAGGCCGCGAACGTGGAGTCGACGTCGCCGCCGAGCGGCGAGACCATGCCCCATCCGGTGACGACGACGCGCTGCTCGGGGGGGCGAGGCTCGCTATGCACCGAAGAGATGCGTTTCCTTCGAGACTCCCGCGAGCCACGACTTGGTCAGCGCGTCGCCGTCGGGATACGCCGCGTCCTTGTTGCAGGCCCCGCAGGAGACCTTGATGCCGTCGGCCGACTTCCACGCGGACGCGCGACAGTGGGTGCACGCCGCCGGCAGCGCCGCGACGATTTCGCGCACGCCGTTGGCGAGCGTTTCGGGGGTGACGAACTTCGGGACTTCGTCGGCGTACGCGCCGGCTTCCAAGGACGCGGCGCCCTTGAGGCGCATGCGCAGCAGCGTGACCGCGTCGGCGGTGAGACAGCCATCGGCGTCGATCGCCTTTCCCTCGCCGTAGGTCTCTTCGACCGTGTCGAGCAGGGTCTGGTGGCTCAGGCGGACGCCGAAAACCTGCTCCAGCCGAAACGTCATGTCGAGGAAGTCGAGCGACGTGCCGCCGAGATCGTCCATGATCGAGGCGTCCATGCGGACGGCCGTCGGATCCTTGCGAAGGGACTTCCCGAGCGCCTTCTGGACCTCTTCCACGATCTTCGCGTCGGTCACGAACGAGTTCGACATGGGGCTCCGGGGACGATCGAAGGGCTCGGGCCGGAGTGTACCGGTGTCGCCGGGACGGCGAAGGAACGAGCCGTCGGATGACGTGCCCTACGCGGGCGGCGGCGGTCGCAGCACGCGATTGGAGAGTCCGCGGTCCACGACGATCGTCTGCCCGCGGATCGCGTGCGCGGCCTTCGAGGTCAGGAACGTCACGACGTCGGCCACTTCCTCGGGCGTCACGAAGAGGTCGTCGGGCATCGTCGCGACTTCGGGCCAGATCTGGCGCAACGTCAGGAATGCGTCGGTCTTGACGAGGCCCGCGCACACCGCATTCGCCGAAATCTTCTTCGGCGCCCACTCTTCGGCCCACTGACGTGTCATCGTCTCCATCGCCGCCTTCATGGCACCCAACGGATAGTCGGGGTTCATGAAGCGCGACCCGAGGCTCGAGACGAACACGACGCTCCCACCCTGTTTTTCGAGCCAGGGCAGCGCCTTCTGCGCGCAGAAGACGTTGCCCAGGAAATTGACGTCGACCAGCTGGCGCAGATCCCGCTCGAGCATCCGCTCGGTCGACTTGAACGGCGCCCGCGCCGCGTTCAAGACCAGCACGTCGAGTCGCCCGAACGCTCGGCCGACGTTGGCGAAGAGGGCCTCGACCTCCGACTTGACGCTGACGTCGCCGGTAAACGTCTCGGCGCGGCGGCCGAGCGCCCGCACTGCATCGGCCGTCGTCGTCGCCGATTCGCCTGCCGAGGGCGTCGTCTGGCGCCCATGAACCGCCACGTCGGCGCCGGCTTGCGCCAGTGCGATGGCGATCGCCCGCCCGATCCCGCGGCTGCTGCCCGTGACGAGCGCGACCTGGCCGGCGAGATGCGACATGAGGACTCCCGGGGACGCCGCCATCATCCGTTGCGCCTTCCGATCCTGCGAAGAACGACCCGTCGAAGGAGATGAAGGGCGCCCCGCGTCAGCGCGGTCGCGCGCCCGCCGAACGAGGGTCGATAGAGGCGCACGTCGTAGAGGCGCCGCTCGCCGGTCGAAAGCGACAACTTGTACGGCTCCGTGCCGTCCAGGAAGTCGTATTCGTCGAGCCCCGCGCCGAAGACGTCGTCCTCCAGCACGATCGTCGTGAGTGCGGTTCCCGCGCTGCGCAGCGGTGCGTCCGGATCGAACCCGCCCTGGAAGTGATAGAGCTTTCGACCCGTCCGGAACGCGTAGTGCATCGCGATTGCGCGTCCGCCCGACGACAGCGTCGTCAACGCGAGTTCGCCCCGCTGGACGAGTCGGCTCGCGAGCGCTTGATGGAACGCCCGCACCCGAGGTCCGGCGAACGCCGTTTGCCCGCCGAACCGGTCGAAGCGCGCCTGATGGAGGTCGAACAATCGATCGACGTCGGCGGACACGCTCTCGACGGTCGTGCGACCGATGGCGAGACCGGCGCCGTCGCGGACCTCCCGCACCTGGCGCTTCAAGTTTCCCCGATGCTTGGACGAGAATCGCGCGAGGTACGTCTCGAAGGGCACGTCGGCCGCGATGTACGGGCACTTCGTCGCGAGCGTCTCGACGTAGGGCGGCGACCAGCGTCGCCCTCGGATCGAAGCCCGAAGCGCGCCGTCTTCGGCCAGGTGCCGGAGTTCGAGCCACCGCCAGCGCGCCGCCAGCCAATGATCGACGATCGCGTCGGCGACGTCGGCGCCGCGACCCGGGAGCGCCGCGACGTCCCAATGATCGGCGCCGTCGTCGGCGCCGGGGAGCGAGAGATGACCTCCGCGGCGTGCCATCGGCAGCAGACCGACGAGCGCGCCGTCGCCCCCGCGGACGACGAGCACGTGCGGCGTCGCGCCCGCCGCCCCCGCGTCGAACCACGAGAGCGCCCACTCCGGCCCGACGAAGAATCCGTTCGTCGGCTCGATCGCGCGCCAGGCGTCGGCGAGCCCGTCGAGTACCGCGCGCTCGGTCACGACCTCGACCGTCAGCGCGTGCCCCCCGTACCCCGCTGTCATCCGACTCGGATTCTTGCCGCCGACGGGCCGTCCCGCGAGTGCGCGCTCGTACACCGCGATCGTGCCCGACACCATGCCCCCGAGCGTGAACTCCCGTTCGAGCCGCTCTCGGGAGGCGGCGCCCATCCGTTCCGCCGACGGACGATCGCAGAGCAGCGTGTCGAGGTGGCGAGCGAGCGCCTCGATGTCGCCGACGTCGTACAGGTACCCGTTGCGCCCGT
>JANNRO010000086.1:0-1743 GCA_031401505.1 Planctomycetia bacterium | reverse complement strand
GCGTCGAGGTCGGCGATCCGCTTGGCTCCCATCGCACGGAGTATCTCGACGAGGCCGCGGCGTCGGCGCTTCGTGTGCGCCCGTGTTCCGCCTTTCGCGCGGAGTGACACGAGGAACGCGCGAACATGTCTCGCGAGCGGGAGGGCGCGATGAGCGCGAAACGGGTCCTCGATTCCGGCGGCGGCCTCACGGAGACGCTGGACGATCCCCGCGCGGGCAAGTTCCGCGTCCTGTCGGAATGGCGTCTTGAGGCTCTTTCGGACTCGCTTCCCGTTCTCGCGGTAGTCAACCCACCACGCATCGGACCTCTGCGCTCGGCGCTTCCCGGTCTCTGGATCGACACGCGACCACCTCGGCTGATAGAGACGAACGACGCCGTCGGATTCACGTTCACGCCGAGCCCGCATCGTGACCTCCATGCCGCGACCACGGTCTCACGTACCCGCGTCGGGGTCGAGACGCAAGCGACCTCATGGGACGACTCCGACCCGGGTCCTCGCGAGCAACGCCTCGAGCGCCTTCACCTCGACGACCAACGTGCGCCCGATCGGCCTCGACGCGACGAGGTCCCCGGACGCAATCAACCGACGGACGGACTTGGTCGAAAGGCCGAGCGCCGCGGCGGCATCGGGCAGCCGAAGCGCCACCGGCCGCACCGCTTGTGCTCGGAATCGGGCCGGTCTGTCGGCGGGCGTAGTCACGACAACCGCCGTTGGGGATCAACCGGCACGGAAGCGCCCGCGCTACTCGCGCGCGCGCGCCCGCGCGTACTGTTCACGGAATCCCCGCCCCCTACTCGCGCGCACGCCCCCGCGCGTAGCGGTTGCGAAAACCCGGCGACCGGCGCCGTTGCCGCCACGTTCGCCGATTCGCGGACTGTGGAACGGAGCGTCCTCCTACTCGCGCGTGCGCGCCTGCGATCTGTCGGAACTGTGCGGCCGACGCTCATCGACTGTCCTCCGCCGACGCCGGTTCGACCTCGGACCCGAGGAGGCGCCGGGCTTCGACGATCGCGGCCTCCAGCTCCGGCAAGTCCTCCGGGCGGAACGTCGCGCCCTTCGGCGTCGGGTGCCAGGTGTCGGCGCTCTTCGCCTTCGTGAACCAACGCGCGTGAACGAGGAGCCGCTCCCCCCATCGTTGGACATAGACCCGGACCTCGGTCGGCTGGCCCGCGTCGGCGCGAGGGAAGCGCGCGAGGATCGTTGACGGGTTGTCGGCGGCGCCGAGGTCATTCGACGGACGCGGTGTCGAGGGGATCATGTGCCTACTCCGCCCTCCGTTTGACGCGGTCGCTTCGCCCGCTTCCGAGTCGGCCCGCGAACTTCCCCGACGCGCGCCCCCTTATGAGGGGGGGCGGCGCTCGGGGGAGGTTCGTTCGCGTGGGGAAGCGTTGAATCGGGGGAGGTTCGGGGAACTTCGGGGAGGTTCGGGGAGGTTTTCGAATTCGCACGAATTGAAGGCCGATTCGGCCTCTTGTGCGGCTTCTCGCGTTCCGTCGAATCTGCCGGGGGAACTTCGGGGAGGTTGACCAATTCACCATCTCGAACCTCCCCCGACGCGCGAACCTCCCCGAGGCGCCCTTCCGGGGAGGTTCGAGGCGCCTTCGGGGGTGCCTTTCCGGGTGGTGCGCCGAGCGCCGCGTAGACGAATCCCCCCCCTCTGCCGCTCGCCTTCTCGCGTTGGATTCGATTCATCGTCACGAGGACATGACCGCGCTCGTCGATGTCGTGAATGGAAAGGCCG
>JANNRO010000085.1:0-10999 GCA_031401505.1 Planctomycetia bacterium | reverse complement strand
GGACCCGCCCGACGGAAATTCGTGTCGATTCCCCCGTGGCGACGTTGGAAGATGGGTTGTCCAGGTGGCGGGTAGTTCGCGCGGGAGGGTCCGATGTCGGCACAAGCCTTGAGTTTTCGTCCGACTCGACGCGTCATCGCGGGGGCGCTCTCGGCCGTGCTGTTCGCCGCCGTCCTTTCGGCCCCGTCGATCTCTGTCGCTGGCGGGCCGCGTCCGGTCGCACCGAGTCGCGGCGACGCGATCGTCGAACTCGGTCGCCGACTGTTCTTCGATCCGGCCGTCAGCCGTTCGGGTGACAACTCGTGCGCGTCCTGCCACGAGCCCGATCACGGGTTCTCGTCGAAGGAACGCTTCAACGACGACGACTTCCTCCGCGCCCGTCGTCATAGTCAACCGCTGCTCGATCTGGCGGGCGGCCGCGCGTTCCACTCCGACGGCGAGTTCGACAGCATCTCGGAACTCGTGGCCCTTCGGCTCGGAGAGCCCTCGGGAACACCCGGTCTCTTCGGCCGACCGACGGGTGCTTCATCGGGATACGGCCCGACGCCGACGACGGCTGATCCTCGACCGTCGGCATTCCCGACGGCACCGACGCCCGCGGGAGCTCGGTTGCCCGCGAGCACCCCGACTTCCGGCGGTACGACTTCCGGCGGTACGGGGTCCGGCTCGGCACCCACGACGCCGGATGACGACCAGCCTCCCGCGGCGCCGACGCCGACTCCGCCTCCGGATGCAGGCGCGTTGCCCGCCGCCCCGCCCGCGGTCGACCCCGTGCATGCGACACCTCCGACGCCGGCGCTGGTTGGTCCGGGTGCGCGGGAGCGCCTGGGCCGCGGTGGGATCGGCGCGGTCGCCAAGCGGGTCGAAGCCGACGGGCGCTACGACGAGGCGTTCGGCGCGGCCTACGGTGCTCCCGCCGTCTCGACCGCGCGAATCGCCGACTCCATCGCGGCGTTCGTCGAGTCGATTCGTTCGACGACAGCCCCCTACGATCGATTCGTCGCCGGCGAGACGTCCGCGTTCGACGCATCCGAGCGTCGAGGCCTCGCGCTCTTCAAGGGGCGCGCGGGTTGCGCGCAGTGCCACGTGCTCGGCGGTGTCCACGCGCCGTTGACCGACAGGGAGTTCCACAACACCGGCGTCGCGAGGCGCGCCGTCGAGTTCGGAGCGAATCCGGCCGACGTGGCGTCGCGTCGGGCGAATGAAGACAGGGGCCTCGCGTTCTCGACGACCGCGGATGCCCACGAAGGTCAATTCAAGACGCCCACGCTCCGCGACGTCGCGCTCCGCGCGCCCTACATGCACGACGGTTCGTTCGAGACCCTCGAATCGGTCGTGCGGTACTACGCCAACGGCGCGCACCGCAACGAGAGACTCGACCGGCGCATTCGTCCGTTCGACGCTTCGACGGATGACGTCAACGATCTCGCCGCGTTCCTTCGCTCGCTGACCGGTAGCGTGCGCCCGGGACGCGCGCCCGACTTCTCGGCGCGCGCCGACGCGACCACCGTTCGCATCCTCGACGCCGCGGGCCACCCGATTCCCGGCCTTCGCGTTTCGCTCGAGAGCGTGGGAGATCGCCTTCCCGGCGCCCCGTTCGACGCCGAGCCCGCGCGAGCGGCCGTGACCGACGCGCGCGGCGCATTGACGTTCGCGCCATCGAAGAGGACGCACACTCGCGTGAACCTGCCCGACGGTCTGCGTGCCCCGCAGGGCGCCTGGGTGCCCGACACGTGCAAGTCACTCGAATGGACGCTCCCCATCGAGGGTCGCACGTCGCTGTTGCTCATTCTTCCCGCGGGGTCCACCGTAGCGCCCCGACTCGGGGCCGACGTCGTGACCCGCTCGTTTCCCGACGCGGTCCGCCGCCTCTTCCTGCTCGTGTCGGACAAGACGTATCTCGATGCACGAAAGCGCGTGGCGACCTACGAACTCGTCGGTTCGGCCGACGTCGCCGGCAAACTCGTCGCGCGGTACACCGCGTGGAAGCCGACCGACGCGCCCGATCGCGTGTCGCTCATCCTGCCGACGCTCGGCGGGCGCACGGAACGGGAGGCGGAGTTCCTCGTAAGTCGCGAGGCGCGCATCGACCTGACGGCGGGAACGACGCCGCGCTAGATCGGCGTCGGTGATCTCGGCGACTCGATGGGGCGGACTTCGGTCCCGCGTTCGATTCGCGGTCGCGGCTGCCGAGTTTGACGAGCCGCCTCCGCACGCCGAAATCTTCAAAATTCTGTTGAATCTCTGGGGAACCGGGGTCTCATTTTTCTTGCGGGGCCTGCGGGGCCTGCGGGGCCTCGGTTGGTGGAATCGGGACTTGCGGAATGCAAGGAGGACTCACAATGGCTCGGCGACGGAAACGCAAGCGTCCGAGCGCCGCGGCGACGTCCGAGGATCCGAGCGTTCCTCCGATCGGGGCGACGGCCGTCCGTGGTGGAAGCGCAGTTCGGATGGCCGTCTCGTTTCGTTCACCGTGCATCCCCGCCGAGTTCAAACTGACCGATCGGGCGCGCAGACGCATGGCGCGCGACGTCGATCTCGCGAAGCTCCTTCCGATCCTCGACCGCGTCCAAACCCGCCTGTCGACGCTCGCCGACTTGATCGCGGAGACGCACCTCGAAGAGCGCACGCTGCGACGAAAGCTCGAGTGGGCGACCGCGCATCGGCCGCACGATTTGTTGGCGCGCATCTCTCTCCGGGATGTTGCTCGCGAGTTGGCGTCGAGTGACGACGCGCTGAACGAGATCGCGACGCGCTTCTCGATCCGGGAATCGACGCTGAGCCACGTGTTCAAGCGCATCGTCGGCACGACGATCCGCGCCTACCGCAAGCGATACCGCGACGCGGAGGACGACGACTCTCCTCGCTGAAGAGGCATTGTCCGAACGAGGATGAAATCCGCCGGTCCGAGCAAAATTCCGCCGATCTGAGCAAAATTCCGCCGATTCAGGCATCCAGAATGTCCGATTCAGACATCGAAACTTCGGTACACCTTCGTCGTCCACGGAGGTTCATCATGTCGAAGCGCGAACTGGCTGGTCGCGGGCTCCTTTGGAGCGCGCTGGCGCTGTCCCTGGCGGGATTGGCTCGTTTTTTCGTTCCGGGCATTCGTCGAGCCGATCCCCGAAGGAGCAGATCCATGACACGAACACGCACTTTCGCTCTCGTGCTTTTGGTGTCCGCGATCCAGTTTCCGGTCCGCGCCGGCGCCGACGAGGAGCCCGTCACGAAATCGGTATTCGACGGAAAGGGGGCCGACGTCGACCCCGGTGCGGGCACGTGGCGGACGTTCGTCCTCGAGGGGCCGTCGCTCCTTCACCTCGTCCCGCGACCGAAGGACGCAGCGCAACTTGACGCCGAGCTCGCGGAGGTGGAAGCCTGGGCAGCAGATGACGCACCCGAGACGCTTACGGCGATCGATCAGTGGAAGGCGGGGACCGCGGTCACCTGGAATGCGTTGGAGCGAAGGCTGGTGGCCGAGTACTCCGTGTCGCCGCCGGAGGCGTCGCGGATTTTCGCGCTGACGTCGGTCACGATGTACGACGCCATGGTCGCGTCGTGGGCGATCAAGTACGCCTATTTGCGAGCCACGCCCGCAGCTCGGTCGTCGCGCGTACGTGTGCGCGGGTCCGCCTCGGTGAGTCCCTCGTACGTCTCGGAACGAGCCGCCCTGTCGTCGGCGGCCGCGGCCGTTCTCACCGCGCTGTTCCCGGACGCGAGGTACCCGAAGGCATCGTCGACGATCGAAGCGCTGCTCGGGTCGGCCGTCAAGTCGGAGCGCCACTCCGGCGCGCACTTCCGGAGTGACATCACTGCCGGCGTGGAACTCGGGCGCCGCGTCGCCGAGTTGGTGATCGGTCGGGCGCGCGCGGACGGCGCCGATCGGGCGGCGGAGGGGTACGTTCCCTCCCAGGTCCGCGGACGCTGGGAGCCTACGCCAAGCAGGGACGGCTCGTTGAACAGCTCGCCTTTGCTACCCGGATGGGGACGTGTGCGCACCTGGGTGCTCGCGAGTGGCGACGCGATCCGCCCTTCCGCGCCCGCCCGAATCGGGAGTGAGGAGTGGACAGCGCAGATCGAAGCGGTTCATCGAACATCACATCGGCTCAGCCCACAGGAGCGGCAGATCGCCGACAAGTGGGTGGGCGGTGCGGGTACCGCGACGCCGGCGGGCATGTGGAACGCGCTCGCGTGCGACCTCGGTGTCGCCGACGGGATGAGCGAACCACGGCTGGTTCGCATGCTGGCGCTGCTGGGGGTGGCGCAGGCGGACGCCTTCGTCGCGTGCTGGGACAGCAAGTACGCATACGACTGCTGCCGCCCTATCACCGCGATTCGCGAGACGATCGATGCGAAGTGGCAGTCGTATCTCGAGACACCGCCGTTCCCGTCGTATCCTTCCGGTCACGCGACGACGTCCTCTGCGGCCGCGCAGGTCCTCTCGTTCCAGATGCCAGGCCACGGAGTCGAGTTGATGGCGATGGCCGATCAGGCGACCGACTCCCGACTGCTCGGAGGAATCCACACGCCGCAGGACAACGACGTCGGACGCCAAATGGGACGACTCATAGCCAACGGCGTCATCCAATGGGTGACTTCCGAGCGGCGCGCCGAGCCGATGAAGGCTTCGGTGGCGATCCTGCCCGACCGCCATGCGCGTTGACACCATCCCGTACGAACCTGACGGCGACGGCAGAGTCCGTCAGCTGAGGCGTTTTCCTCCTCCGCGAAGAGCCAGGACGGGGCTCGCGCCACACATCCTGCTCTGGGCGGGGTTGGTCGCCGGCTGCGGCGAGCGCCCCGCTGGCGGCGGCGGGCCTGGGGGGGTGGTCGCCCGGGAACTCCGGGCGCTCTCCGTGGCGTCAACGGCGCACGAGGCGGAGACGCGCCTCCTCAAACTGCGGCCGGCGGACATCGAAGCGGTGCTCCCGGAAGTGACCCTTCCGGATGCGGCCCTGGGTCGGGCCGTGCGCATCGTCCGTATCCTGAAGGACGCAGCGCTGGGCACCATCGTCGTCGCGTTCGGTACGGATCTGGCTCATCTGGAGCAAGGTGCGCTCGTCGTCGACAAGACGCTGACGAGGACCGGCACGCTCACCCGAATCGCGTCGACGGCGGCGGGAGATCGTTTGGCGCTGATCGTCGCCGACGCACCGCGCGCGACGTTGGTGGTGCTCGGCAAGTTGGAGCCGCCGTCGACTGTCCATCTACCCGAGAGCCACCTCGTGACCCGTCTCCGTTGGACGCCTGCGGGCGACCTTCTCGGAATCCGCTTGGAGCGCCTAGAAGATCCATCCGGCCGGATCCTCGTGGTCAATGCGGGTGCGACGACGGGCCGCGAGTGGTTCGACCGCTCCCCCGATGTGCTCGATTTCGTGTGGGGAGCGGCGCGCGAGGACGGCGCCGCCTTGGTCGTGAACCGGCGAAACATCACCGGCACCTCGACGCACCTCGAGGTCGAGGAGCGTTCGAGTCTATTCTCGATGACGAGCGCCGGCTTGGGGTCGGAGCCGCTGGTCGCCGACATCGATGGCGCCAATCGACTCGAGCGGTCGGCCGATGGAACGTTGGTCGTTGGTTCCTCGACGAGCATGACCTTCGTCCCTCCGGTGGGCGAGCGCCGCACCGTGACGGCGCCTACGGGCTACTCTCTCGCGTGCTTCTGCGTCCAACCGGGGGCCGCTCAGCGCATCGCTGTGGCCTGGGCGAGCATCGATCCTCACCACGAGGCGACGGCCGGCCCGAAGAGCGTATTGATCGCGATCCTCGACCCGAGAGGATCGGAGGTCGCGCGTTGGTCTGCGGGCGGAGGTGCCCCGTCGACTCTCTGCTGGGATCCGAGCGGTCGCAGGCTGCTTCGGGTGGACGGGCGCGCCGTCGCCATCACGAACCCGGATGGTTCCGATGGGATCGCGTTCGACTTCGAGGAGGGTGTCGGCGGAGGGGTCGTCTGGCTGCCTCCGGGAGAGCTCTGGTGGCGATGAACTGCGAGGCGCTGCGCGACGGAAGGGAACCCGGGCCTCCCATTCGCACGCGGCTCCTGTCACGAGTAGTCGGTCCCGACATCGGCCCTGGGAGCAAATCACATGATCCGGATCCAACACGCGAGTGCGGTGACGTGCGCGCTTCTCTTCCTGGGCTCGGCGGTGCAAGCGGACCCGCGCCCCGCGGGGCTCAACCACGGCAAACACATCGGCAAGCTTCCCGAGGACGTGACGCTGAAGGACAATAGCAACGCCAAGGTCAAGCTGTGCGCGGCGATCAACAAACTGCGGGCGATCGGTAACGCGGCGACGACTCCCGCCGCCGGCAAGACCAAGTACACGAACGCCGCGAACGAATTGGACACGATGAAAAAGGAGGGGCGCATCGGGATCGAGTGCGCCGCCGAGTACAAGGGAACGTTCGCGGCGCTCACGAAGGGCGACCGGTTGAGCACGAAGGCCGGGGATCGGATGAACGTCGATCCGGGGACGCTGAAGGACTACTCGGAGGCCGACATGGCCGGTGTCCTGCTCCACGAGCTCGAACACTGCTGTCAACCGGCCGGCATGAGTCACGCCCGAAAGGAGGTCTGTGCCTACTGGACGCAGTATTGCTTCTATCGGGACGCAAAAGCGGCGGGGGACACGACGGTTCAAGGCTGGATCGACTCGCTTGAGCTGTGCTTCCCGGGTTTCAACGCGTTCAAGGCCACCAATCCGGCTTCAGGAGTTTATCCGGAAGACAATGGAGGCTATACGGAGGACGGGAAGAAGAAGAAATTGCAGGGGATGGCCTGTTTCGCCCAGGAACCAGCGGTGTGTCCTACCCTCGCGTTCGATTGGGACAACGTCGGGGCGACGACGACGATCCATGTGACCAACCGCGTCACCGGGGAGATGACGACGATCAACACGGGCATCGACACCGTCCACGGAGCCAGGGGATACATCGACTTCGGAGGAGAGCGAGTTCTCATTGTCGCGGGAGAGTCGTCCGGCGTTGGGATCTGCAGGCGATACATCGACACGAACGCCGATGATCTCGTCGATCAGGCGTCGGGCGTCACGGTCGTTCCCGCCAGCGCCGGGGTGGCGCCTCTGCTGGACGTCCAGTACCGCGTGGTCTCCGACGCGGCACGACTGTACGTGCTCGCGAAGAGCGGTGCCGCGTGCGCGATCTACCGCCTCGTCGACAACTACGCCGACGGGCTCCCGGACGCGCTCGGCGGCGCGTTCGCGAGCTCGAGCCAGTTCCCGGAACTGATGTCCTGCCTTTCCCTCGCGACGGAGGGAGGTGACGGCTCTGCGATCAACCTCGCGGCGACGACGCGCCGCTTTGACGAGAGTCGCGCCTGGGACTACTACGACTACCAGTACGCGGTATACGCTGATTCGGACGATGACGGCGACGCCGACTCCTCGACGGGCCTGCGGAGCGCCCGTGACGAAGTTGAACTTGTCCCGGTCTCCACGAACAACGTAGCGAACCAGCAGACCCATGTGATCGTGAACGGACGGCCATCCAGCTCGGTATCGGTGCACGCGTTCAGCGTCGCGAGCGGAAGCTTCACGGAACTCCTGGGCACGGGGCAGATTGCCACCTCCGGCGAGGTCAACATCACCCTGAGCCGTGCGCTTGTCGATGCGGACCGCTTGCGGCTGACCGACACGAGTTGCGGGATCACGAGCCCGGACATCGAGGTCGAGAGTGACTTCAAGCCGATGATCCTGAGCGGCACGAACGAGACCGGCTTGGCCGCCGGAGGGGAGACGGTCACACTGACCGGTGAACTCCTTCCCGTCGGGACCGGGTCGAAGTGCTGGTTCGGAGAGACGGAAGCGAGCGTCGTCTCCCGCTCGCCGTCGGTCTGGGTGGTGACGGTTCCTTCCGTAAGCCTCCCGACGGGCACGTTCATGGTGGTTCCGGTAAAGATCACCCAGTCGGGGACCGACGACGCCATCGGCGTGGGACATCTGTACGTCTCCTCGTTGTGACGAGGTGCCCGACGGATTCGAAACACCGAGCCAGGCACGTTCTCTTCAACTTGGTGCCCGACGCACAATTGAGGCGCATCGCGTAGCGACCCCGTGAACGCAGTAGTTGAAGAGAACGTGCCTTCGATGAGAGGTAGGGGTTTGTCAAAATCTGCGGCCGACGTGGCGGCCGTCCGGGGTGATGGCGCCCGACACCGAGGGACCCGCACGCACCCTTCGATTCGCACTCGGCCCGCGAGGGTGGGGTTCCCCCGCTTTGGTGGAGTGTCAAGGACTGGGGGTGACGGGGGGGCAGGGTCGCGGACTTCTCAAACTCTGCGGGTGACTTGTAGCCGAGGGCGGAGTGCCGTCGGCGAGTCGTCGGAGGTCGCCGCGGCGTCGACGCCGTCAAAGGCCGAGCCGCCGCTGACGGTGGCTCGACTTACGGGGTGGAGCCCGGTCGGCGCGCGCCCGACGTCCAAGCGCACCGTGCGTCCCGAGGCGATCGCGGGGCGGCGCCCGCACTCGTCACCGGGGCGGCGGCCTCGGCTCGCCACACGGGCGCGGGTCGAGACCCGTCCGGTCGGGCCGCGGGACCCGCGACCGACGGTCGCGTCTCCCGGCGCGTGGCTGACGCCATCATCCCCCGACGGGTACAGTCCCGGGCCCTTCGAACCGCCCGTCCTGAGGTCGTCCATGCTGAGTCGATTCGGTCGCTCGCTCGCGGTGCTGTCGGCCCTTGCCACCGTCCCGTGCCTCTCCCTCGAAGGTCGTGCTTTCGCGGGCGACGAATCGACCGCGAAGGTCAAGGCCGACGAGCAGGTCGAGTTCGCGCGCGATCAGGTCTATCCGGCGCTCGTCAACATCGGCGTCGTGTCGACGGGGTTCTCCGGGGGACGCAGGGAGCGCTTCCCGTCGGCCGGATCGGGCGTCATCGTGAGCCCCGGCGGGCACGTGCTGACGAACTTCCACGTCGCCGGTGACTCGAGCCGCATCGTCTGCCGATTGCCCTCGAAGGAGCAGATCGAGGCCGAGGTCGTCGTTCACGACCCGCTGACCGACCTCTCGGTGCTGCGCTTGAAACTCGAGACCCGCAAGGACCGCAATCTGCCGATTCCGTACGCGCGGCTGGGCGATTCGTCCAAGCTCGCCGTCGGCCAGCCGGTGCTGGCGATGGGCAACCCGCTGACGCTCTCGTCGTCGATGACGCTCGGCATCGTGGGCAATCCGAGTCGCGTCTTCACGTCGTTCACCGGGTCGGACATGGAAGATCAGGATCTGGGCGAAGGGCAGCTGACGGGCCTCTTCACGAAGTGGATCCAGCACGACGCGCTGATCCTTCCCGGCAACAGCGGCGGACCGCTGGTCAACCTGCGCGGCGAGGTCGTCGGCATCAACGAACTGGGCGGCGGCGGCGTCGGGTTCGCCATCCCGAGCAACCTCGCTTCCGACGTGCTGAACCAGTCGATGATGAATCGCGACAGTCGGGAGATCCGCCGCGGCTGGTTCGGCGTCACGATCTATCCCGTCGAGAAGATGGGGTTGAAGCAGGGGGCGCTCGTCTCGTCCCTCCAGCCGGGCGGTCCCGCCGAAAAGGCGGGCGTCCTCCCCGGCGACGTGCTGACGTCGCTCGATGGCGTCGCGACCGACGCCGTGTTCTTCGAGGACGTGCCCGCGCTCTACAAGCGCATGTCCGACTTCTCGGCGGGCGCCGTGGTGAAAATGGGCTACCGCCGCGCGGGCGTCGAGAAGTCGGTCGATCTGACCGTCGTCAAGATGGAGCGATATCTCGGCGAAGAGCACGAAATCAAGAACCTCGGCGTCTCCGTGCGGGAGATCACGGGACCGATGGCGCTCTTCCGCCGCTGGCCCGACGCGAACGGCGTGCTCGTCACGGGCGTGCGTCCGGGCCTTCCCGCCGACGACGCCAAGCCCGGGCTGCGCGACGGCGACGTCCTCCTCGAACTCGACGCCAAACCCGTCACGACCTACGAGTCGTTTCGCGTGCTGGCCGAGGGGCTCGGCAAGCGCGCCGGCATCAAGGTGCGGATGCGCCGCCAGAACGACGACCTCGTGACGGTGCTCGACATGAGCAAGAAGCCTCCCGAGTCGCTTGGCGCCGAGTTGCCCAAGGCCTGGCTCGGAGCGGCGACGCAGGTCGTGACCCCCGACGTCGCGTCCGCGCTCGGCTCGAAGGACCTGAAGGGATTCCGGATCACGCAGGTCTATCCGGGTACCGAGGCCGCGAAGTCGGGGCTCAAGGTCGGCGACGTGTTGACCGCGATGAACGGCTCGGTGCTCCAGGCCTCGCGCATCCAGGATGCCGAGGTTCTGAAGCGCCGCATCGAGAACATGAGCGTGGGCGAAGACGCCGAGTTCAAGGTGGTCCGCGACGGCCAAGAGCAACTGATCAAGGTCGTGCTGCAGGAGACGCCCAACACCGCCGCCGAGGCGAAGACCGCCACGAACGCGACGCTCGAGTTCAAGGTGCGTTCGATCGTCTTCTCGGATCGGATCGAGAACCGCTGGCCGCAGGACCAGAAGGGCGTCATCGTCACCGAGGTCACGCACGGCGGCTGGGCATCGCTCGCGAGCCTCGATTCGGGCGACCTCATCCTGCGAATCCAGGAGCAGCCCGTCGACGACATCGCGGGCTTCGAGGCGATCGTCAAGAAACTCGACGAGTCCAAGCCCGAGGTGATCTCGATCTTCGTGCGTCGTGGCTACAAGACGAACTACGTCTTCGTCCAGCAGGACGCGCGCGAGAAGAAGTAGTCCTTTCGCCGATCCGACCGATCCACATCCCCCGTCCGACGACGGGGTTTCGACTTGGAGGCTCCGATGGCTCGCTGTTCCTTGTTCGCGTCGCTGGCGCTGGCCTGTGCACTGGCTCTGCCGGCCTACGGCGGGTCCGATGACGGCTCGATGTACGAGACGCTCCTCGCGGCGAAGGCTCCGGCCGTCGTGACCGTGAAGTTCGTCCTGCGCGTCAACATGGGCGGGCAGAGCCAGGAGTCGAATCAGGAGGTCTACGGCACGAT